>JBFZAV010000029.1:0-6959 GCA_041308745.1 Candidatus Omnitrophota bacterium
AGCTGGACGCCTAACAGACTCGGCCGGCTGGTGCTGGCGGATTTTGTTTAATTTAAAAATTATATTTATCCCAGAAACGACAGGTTTGAGCAAAGGATCGATGTTGTTAAAAAAGAAGAAAAGCCCGAAATAAAAATAGGGCGCATATCGATAGACGGAGAAAGGAACGGGGCAGTAAAAGCCGGAAGACCTCTTGCCGTTATTATGGAAATAGAGTCAACGAGTGATTACAAGGGCGATATTGATGTTATGTTCTATCTTGAAGGAGGAAAAGAAAACGCTAAATCTAAGGAAGCAATAAATAAGATACAAAGAGGCCGAAACTCTTTCAGATGGGAAATCTTGAGGGAGATAAGCGAAGGCGATTATCTTTTACAGGCCGAAATATCAAACATGGAACTTAACCTGCGCATAAAAGAAGAAAAGAAGTTCAGCGTAAAAGAGTAAATTTTTCTAAAATAAAAAATGAGGGGAAAATTATGAGAGCAAGGGCAAGGCATATTTTGGTAAAAACAGAAGAAGAGTGTGAAGAACTAAAAGGCCGCATTGAGTCCGGTGAGGATTTTGCTAAGATCGCCAGAAGATATTCAAAGTGTCCCTCAGGAAAGCAGGGCGGGGATCTTGGCGAGTTTGGCCAGGGCGAGATGGTGCCGGAGTTTGATCGGGTTGTGTTTGCTTCCGAAGTCGGCAAAGTGCACGGCCCGGTAAAAACCGATTTTGGTTATCATTTAATTGAAATCACAAGCCGCACATAATAATGCAAACCAAAAATAAAACATGATAGAAGTTTATGATCTGACAAAAAGATACGGGAAACAGCTTCTTTTTGAAAAAGCTTCATTCAACATCCTTCCTGGCGAGCGCATAGGTCTTGTGGGCCGAAATGGGCACGGCAAGTCCACTCTTTTAAGAATAATTATCGGAGAGGAAGTGCCCGATGAAGGCAGCAAAAATATTCCCGCCAATTATACAATGGGATACTTCAGACAGATTGTGGAGTTTACCTAAGAAACTGTTCTTGAAGAGGCATGTAAAGGCCTGTCCGAACGCGACAAGGAAGCAATCTGGAAAGCGGAAAAAATACTTATGGGCCTGGGATTTACGGAAGATGATTTTAAAAAGTCTCCGGGTGTTTTTTCCGGCGGATATCAAATGAGAATAAATCTGGCTAAAGTTCTGGTGTCCGAGCCCAATATGCTTTTACTCGATGAGCCCACAAATTTTCTCGATATTATTTCGATAAGATGGCTTGAAGGGTTTTTAAGAAACTGGAAGAGCGAATTTATCATCGTAAGCCACGACAGAAATTTCATTGACAGCGTTACAACCCATATTGTCGGCATCAATAGGTGTAAGATAAGAAAAATTAAGGGCGATACGGGCAAGTACTATTCGCTAATTGATAAAGATGAGGAGATCCATGAAAAGCGACGCGTTAATGAAGAGAAAAAGCGCAAGCAGATAGAAGAATATGTGAATACCTTCAGGGCTAAGGCTCGAAGGGCGAAATCGGTTCAATCAAGCATTAAACAGCTTGATAGGATGGGAAGAATAGAAAAGCTGGAAAGCATAAGAACCCTTTCATTTTCTTTTAATTCGGTGCCGTTTCGCGCGCCGGTAATGATGGAGACAACAGACATTTCTTTTTCTTACTCAGGGGAAGAGCCGTACATAATCAAAGATTTCAGTCTTTTGGTCGAGCGGGGCGATAAAATATGTATTGCGGGGGCGAATGGCAAAGGCAAAACCACGCTTGCCAAGGTATTGGCCGGAGTAAAAGAACCTGTTAAGGGCACGATAAGGGTTAACCCCCAGGTTATGATGTCCTATTATGAGCAGGGGAACACTGCCAAACTTCATAACGATATTACCATTGAGGATGAGATACTTTTATCTCATCCCGGCAAGCATAAGACAGATGTTAGAAATATCTGCGGCGCGATGATGTTTCCCGGAGACGATGCGCTTAAAAAAATATCCGTACTTTCGGGCGGCGAGAGAAGCAGGGTGCTTCTCGCTAAGACGCTTCTTAAACCGTCGAACCTCTTAATTCTCGATGAGCCTACGCATCACCTTGATATGGAGTCGTGTTCCGCTCTTTTTGACGCGGTAACCAGGTACGACGGCGCGGCAATTGTGGTAACACATGATGAATATTTTCTGCACAAAGTGGCCACTAAACTCATCATATTTTTAGAAAAGCGAGTTGTAGTTTTTCCCGGAAATTATTCAGAGTTTCTCGATCAGATAGGCTGGGCTTCAAAGGATGTCCTGGATGCCCGGGAAAAAGCTCGGGGAGTAATGAAAAGTCCCGCCTCCGGGAATAAAAAAGAAGAAAGAAAACGCCGCGCCCGGGAATTAGCCGCGCGACGCGAAAAGCTAGGGCCCTTTGAAAAGCGGATAGCAAAACTGGAAGAGGATATTGTTGCGAGCGAGAAAGAGGATAAGATTTTAACGGATGAACTTGTTAAAAGTTCCGGGGAGCAGAACGCGAAGGCTATAATCCAGCTCTCAAAAGATCTTAAAGAGCTTAAGGTAAAAATAGACAGTTTGTATGATGAACTCGACGGCGTAGTAACGGAATATGAAAAAATAAAAAAAGAGGTGGAAATATGAAGACAATTATTTATTATTTTTCAGGAACGGGAAATTCTCTTATGATTGCAAGGTCTCTTGCCGAAGCTATCGGCGGAGCGGAAGTTGTCTCGATTCCAAGCGTGATAGGCCAAGAGAAAATAGCGCCACAGGCCGATAATGTGGGAATAGTTTTTCCGGTTTACATGTTCGGCGCGCCGTTAATGGTTTCCAAATTTATAAAAAAACTTGAAGCCCAAGATAAATATATATTTGCCATAGCCAATTACGGAGGCACGCAGGGGGCGGCGCTTAAACAAATCAAAGATGAACTTGAAGCATGCGGCATGAAGCTTTCGTCAGGGTTTGGTCTTGTTATGCCGGCCAATTACACTCCGTTTGGCGGAGCAATGCCGCAAGAAAAACAGAAAGCTATTTTTAAAAAAGAAAAAGAAAAGATCGATTTTATAGCACATGTTGTAATGGGGCAGAAAGAAGAAAGAGCGGAAGTTTCAAACCCGCTTATGCTATGGATAGGTAAGTTTGTGTTTAATTACTGTAAACCAAAAATTAATGGAATGGATAAAGATTTCTGGACGGATGAAAAATGTAGCGGCTGCGGCATATGCGAAAGAGTCTGTCCTGTTAGCAACATTGTAATGGAAAATGGAAAACCAAAATGGTGTTCGAGGTGTGAACAATGTTTTGCGTGTCTTCAATGGTGCCCCGAAGCGGCCATTCAGTGCGGGAAACAGACTCAAGGTAAAAAGAGGTATCATCATCCCGAGGTTTCGATAAATGATTTTTTTATGAAATGATTTTTTGAAAAACAAGGGGGAAATCATGGGTATTAAAAAAGAATATGAACCTTTGCATGACATTGATAACGTTATTGCGATTTTGAGTAAAATAGCTATTTTTGGAGGTCTTTCAGATAAGCAGATTTATTCAATCTTTCAGCTGCTTAATAAGGTTAGATATAAAGATGGTGAATATATATTTGAAAAGGGAGATGAGCCAAGTTACATTTATATAGTAAAATCCGGCAAGGTTAAGCTTGTCGAAGAAACCGAACAAGGATTTCTTGAGTTATTTGAGTTTGAAGTGGGGGATATTTTCGGGGAGACTTCAGCAATAGGAATAGTGCCGCACGAAGGAAGTACTGTGGCGGTCGGGGACGCAGAACTTATGGTTTTGTCGAGGGAAGCGCTTCTTTCAATTTTTGATACCGACAAGGAGCTTTTTGGCAGACTCATACTTAACATAGCGAGGGAAGCGTGCCGAAGGCTGAGCCAGACAGACGAAACAATGCTTCATTATGTCTTAAAAAAGTAATTGCCTTTCAATTTGCAAAACAAATTTTTAGGCGGTATATTATCTTAAATGACCAAGAAAATAATATTAATATCAATAGCCCTCTTCATATTAAATTTTTGTCTTCAAAGCTGGTCGCAGGAGATAAAGCCCTTTGAACTAAAAATTGAACCAACACACCAAACAACCAAAATCGGAGAGACAGTCCATTTTAAGCTTTTAAAAGTTTTACCCGGTAAAAATAAATTTTTAGGCGGCCGTAAAGAGGTTGTAAGGGAAATAGAGTTTAGGGGCGAGAAGGCGGGAGAGTTTCCGGTTAGCGGATATTACGAAGGGAAGACCGCCGTTGCTAGAGTTACGGTGAAAAAAGGAAAAGACAAGGGCGCTGATTCAAAGATTACTGTTAAGAAAAGTGAAAATTTTAAAGTAATTATAAATCCGCCGCATCAGACCATTCCGCAGGGGCAAACCGCTGTTTTTAAAATATTAAAAATTACCGAACAATCCGGATGGAGAAAAAAATTAAATATGCCCAAAGAGGAAGTTGTCGGTACGCTTTCTCATTACGGGCAAAGCGCCGGAGAATTCAGCGTTCAGGGCACATATGCCGGGACAACAGTTGAAGGAACAGTAAATGTTACGGAAAAAGCTAACAGGGAAAGATATTCGTTATACATGGTGCCGGAGTACCAGACTATAAAACTCGGAGAAAGCGCGGTTTTTAAAGTTGTTAAGACGAAAAAACCGAAATCAAAAGCGGATTTTATTATTCGTAACAAACAGGAAGTTGTTAACACCGTTACATTTCATGGCAAAAATGCCGGAGAGTTTACTGTTTATGGCACTTACGGGAATAGCGTTGTAGAAGGAAAGGTTAATGTTGAAGGAGCTATGATAGAGCCGGCAGGGAGTAAGGGCGATGAAAAAGTGATTGAAGGCGGGAAAGAAGAAGCGGGCATTATAGAGAGTTCGGGTTTTGGCGAGAAGACGGGTGATTTTGAGAATGCCGAAATTATCGGCGAAGTATTTGAAACAAAGACCCCTGCTATTGAGCCGAGCGGTTTTGGTGAAATGGATAAAGGTTGGAGGAATGAATTTATAACCACGGTTGAGACCGGTAGCGTGAAAGAAGAAAACTATGAAAGCGTTCTTCCGAACTATTTGACTAATATTAATCAGGGCCAGCCGAATTATGGGGGAAGGCCCGGCCAGGCGCAGAGCATGGCTTCCGGGCAAGGGCAGCAAGTGATGAATACAATGATTGGGATTTTCCAAAATATGCAGAATATGCAGCAGGGAACGCGACGGGATAGATAAAGGAGGGTTTTAAAAAAAATGAAAAAAATTTTTTTAATATTTCTGATGTGCCTGACTGTTCTTTTTAATCAACACACTAATACATATGCCCAGACCAGGCCTATTTTTGATGACGATTTTAACAATAATACTAGCAGGTGGAACATACAAGACGGTGACAGGGTGTATTCAGCCATTCAGCATGGAAAATTGTTTTTACGGCACAAAGTGGAAGGAACCACAATTTCATGGAACAGTCCCGATTTAGTAAACAGGACAGTGTTTACGATTGAAGCAGTTATTCAGAAGATTTCCGGGACAAGTTCAAATTATGGGCTTGTTTTCGGTTACAACAGCGAGTCAAACCGCGGATATTTTTTTAGCATTACACATGATAACGCGGTTATACTGAATTTTTTAGACCAGGACAAATGGGCTGAACCTCTTTTTTACGGGCCTCTGCCGGGGCTGGTAAACCCGGGCAACAGCGTTAATAAGTTCACAGTTGTGAGAGACGGAAGCAACACTTACTTTTTTCTGAATGACAAATATATCGGCCAAAAAGAAGGGCTTCATCTATATGGCTACAAGGTGGGATTTGAAACGGGGAATGATATTGTTATTGAGGCGGACTCCTTAAAAATATACGAGGGCATTCCGGATGAATATCTTAAGCAGATAGTTGCGTTTAATTTAAATAAAGAGCCCCAGATCAACATATTCGGCGTGAATATAGAGCCGGAGACAGTGAGAGCCGGCGGCACATTTTCACTTAAACTGGATTACATGGTAATGGATGCCATGGCCGGGAACGCTTTTCTTCCCATTAGTATTATCTACAGCATTTCTAAGAATGGTGAGGTGCTTTTTACAAGAAGCGCCGACGTGGATGTGCCGAATTCGGCAAAATTCAGGTTTAAGAAGGATGGTCTTATCGCGACCAAAAATCCCGGATTTTACGATGTTTTTGTTAAGGTAAGGTATGGTAAAATAGAAGAAGTCAAAAACGCAAGTTTGGTAATAAATTAGGAGGGCATATATGGACATCACGATATTAATTTCCAAAATCATGGGACCTATTTTTATTGTTGTTGCCGTCGGCGTGCTTTTGAATCTGAAAAATTACCGTCTGGTAACTGAGGATTTTTTAAGCGAGCCTGCCTTTGTTTATTTGGGAGGCTTAATAGCGCTTAGCTGCGGCATCATTATTGTTTTAGTGCATAATTTATGGGTATTAAACGGAAGAGTCATAATAACGATTTTAGGATGGATGAGCGTGGTCAAAGGTGTTTCTCTCTTGGTTTTTCCGGAGATAGCTTCAAAACTGGCCAGAGCGTACGTTAAAAACTCCGGTTTACTTATTGCGCATTTAATCGTGGCGTTGGCGATTGGAGCCGTCTTGACAATTATAGGGTATTACATTTAAAAATATGAAGCTTTTTAAAAAAATAATAATTTTTACGATTGTTTTTGTTATGGGATTTCTGTCTTATGGTCTTTTCTCGCGGATGATTCACGAAAATAGGGTTCTTAAACAGATGATAACGCGTCTTGAGTCCGATTCGAGAATAGCGGAAGTTCTGGTGACCGGCATAAACTACGACGAAAAGACGGGCAAAACATATACCACTATAAAATTTCTTGAATATGATGTTGAGGGAAAAGCGCTGACGCCCCGGTATTTTACGTTTTCGGGCAACATCATACAATTTCAGTCTCTAGTTATCAGGTTTGACGATAAGCTGGTGGCCGTCGGCGATAAATTTAAAGGAAAG
>JBFZAV010000030.1:0-15411 GCA_041308745.1 Candidatus Omnitrophota bacterium
TCTTCCGATCTCTGTGTGCATAGCTTAACGTATTAACTTTTTGAATTTCCGAACACATCCTCACGCATCTGCCGCAAAGAATACACTTGTTGGGATCTCTTATTACAGACGCTGAAGATAAATCCTTGTCATAATGTTTTTTCTCTCCCTCAAAATGCCTTTTTCTTATTCCCATCGCGTAAGCAAGCCTCTGAAGCTCGCATATTCCGTCCCTTTCACACGTGTGGCAATCCTCGGGATGGTTGTCGAGTATAAGCTCCACTATGTCCCTCCGCGCCTGTCTTAACTCCTTGGTATTGGTTTTTATCGACATTCCCTCCTGCACCGGATGCGAACAGGATGCAACATAATTTCTCATTCCCTCGACTTCTACGATACAAACCCTGCATGCGCCTTCTATTGAAAGCTTGGGATGGTAACAAAGCCTGGGTATTTTAAACCCCAATGTGTCCAGAGCCTGCATGACCGTCTGGTCATCCATAACTTTATATTCCCTGCCGTTTACTTTTATTTTTATTTCCCTTGCATTCATTTATTCACCTCATTTTTTATCTATGGCTTTAAATTTACAAACGTCAAAACATTGACCGCACTTTATACACTTAGTCTCATCTATAACATGTCTCTCTTTAGGAGAACCCGTAATAGCGTTTACGGGGCAAACTCTTTTGCATGCAGTGCAACCCACGCACTTATCGTTTATGGAATATGTGAGAAGTTCTTTGCATTCACCGGCTTTGCACTTTTTATCCCTTATATGCCCTTCGTACTCTTCCCTAAAATTCGCGATTGTGCTCAAGACCGGATTCGGGGCCGACTGCCCAAGACCGCAAAGAGACGCTTTTTTAATCATCTTGCCGAGTCTTTCGAGTTTCTCAATGTCGCCTTCCTGTCCTTTGCCGACGGTGATCCTCTCGAGAATCTCAAGCATTCTTTTCGTGCCTTCCCTGCACGGCGTGCATTTTCCGCACGACTCGTTCTGTGTGAATTCGAGAAAAAACTTTGCTATATTCACCATGCACGAATCTTCGTCTATCACTATCATTCCGCCCGAACCCATTATGGAACCCGCTTTAGCCAAAGACTCATAATCTATTTTTGTATCAAGAAATTTCTCCGGCAGACATCCGCCCGAAGGCCCTCCCGTCTGAACGGCCTTAAATTTTTTGCCGTCGGGGATGCCTCCCCCTATGTCGTAAATAATTTCTCTTAAAGTTGTTCCCATCGGGACCTCGACAAGCCCCGTATTTACAACTTTCCCGGCAAGAGCGAAAACCTTTGTTCCCTTACTTCTCTCCGTACCGATAGATGAGAACCATTCGGGTGTATCAAGAATAATGACCGGAATATTCGCCCATGTTTCAACGTTGTTTATAAGCGTGGGGCTCGCGAAAAGACCCGAAACCGACGGGAACGGCGGCCTCGGCCTCGGCATACCCCTTGAACCTTCAATGGAATGTATAAGAGCCGTTTCCTCTCCGCATACAAACGCTCCCGCGCCAAGTTTTATTTCTATATCAAAAGAAAAATTTGAGCCGAGAATATTCTGTCCCAAAAACCCTTCGCGCCTTGAATCTTCAATAGCTTTCTTTAACCTTTTTATCGCAAGAGGATATTCAGCGCGTATATAAACTAAACCCTTGCTGGCCCCGATGGCGTACCCGCCTATTATCATGCCTTCCAACACAGTATGGGGGTCGCCCTCTATGGCGCTTCTATCCATAAACGCGCCCGGGTCGCCTTCGTCGGCGTTACAAATAACATATTTCTCTTTGCCTTCGGCTTTTCGCGTAAGCTCCCACTTTAGGCCCGTCGGAAAACCGGCGCCGCCTCTTCCCCTAAGACCCGATTTCTTAATTTTTTCTACAACATCATTAGGGCTTATTTCAGTAAGAATCTTGGCCAGGGCCTCATATCCCCTTAATGCCAGGTAATCATCAATATTTTCAGGATCAATGATGCCGCAGTTTCTAAGCGCTATTCTCATCTGGTTCCCAAAAAACGCCACGTCACCGAAAACCCTGAAAAACCTGTTATAAAGATGATCTTCGTCAATTACAAGCCGCGCCACGGGATTTCCTTTACATAAATGGCTTTCTATAATTTCTTGCAGATCATTAAGACCAACCCTGCCGTACATTGTAAAACCGGGGTTAACTATTAAAATCGGGCCTTTTTCACACATTCCAAGACATCCCGAAATATTAAACTGCACCTTATCTTCCAGGCCCCTGGATTTTATCTCCTCTTTGAGGCGAATTTCAATATCCTTGGACTTTTTGTTCATGCACGTTGTGCCGTCGCATAAAGTAATAATAAATTTTTCGTTTCTTTTTCCTTTTACGGACATCTCTTTTCTCCTTATATGACTATTTTATAACCCACTTTTCGATAACTTCCCCATTTTTAATATGTTTTTCGATTATTTCTTTCGCTTTTTCGGGCGTAATCTTGCCGTACTTGACCGGCACCTTGCCCTCTTCTATCACTTCAACCGTAGGCTCCAGATTGCACCGCCCGGCGCATCCTTTCTGGCTGAGATATACATCCGTAAGGCCGTTTTTAACGGCATTGTCAAATACTTCCCAGACATCTTTTGACCCGGCGGCGATTTCGCATGTGGCCATTCCCACATAAACCCTTTTTGTCGATAAGTAACCCTTGCCGATAATCCGATTTATCGCCTGGGCCCTTTTTTTCTTAATTAGTTCAATAGGTGTCAGCACGATTATTCCCCCTTCCTAATTTTGCAAATAAAAATGTTTCCTTTTTCGTTTGTTTCCACAGTTATCTCTCCGTCATGTTTTTCTATAATTTCTTTTGTAATAAAAAGACCGAGGCCCGTGCCTTTTACATTCTTGTTTTCCTCTGTATGTATGCGCGAGAATCTTTTAAAAAGTTTTTCGGCCTGTTCTTTGCTTAAAGGGGTGCCTTCGTTGAAGACCCTCACCTCAATGCCTTTTTCATCGCTAAAAGAATTTATTTCAATCCTTCCATTATCCTTTCCATACTTTACGGCATTACTGATAAGATTGTTGGCAACAACAAGAAAAAGGTCCCTGTCGGCAAAAACATAATCCTCTTTTTTTAAAGCGTTAACGACCAGCATATTTTTTTCGCCTATCTGTTTCATGAATGTTTCGATTGATACGTCAAAAATATCTTCTTTGAGAAAAACTTTCTGTTTATTTATTGTCATTTCTCCCTTTTCTATCCTGCTCAAACTTAAAAAATTCTTCACGGTCGATTCAAGGTGGTCCAGATTTCTCGTAATCGAATTTAACGCCTTCTGCTGTTTAAAATTAACCATGCCAAGATAACCATCTCTCACCGAATACGCATTAAGAATCGTTGACGCGAGAATGCCCTTAAGCTCGTGAGATACGAACCCTATCAAGTCGAGATAGCTTTTATTAAGGCTCTCCAGCTTATTGTTTGTAAACTTTAAATCTTTGTAGCTCTCGTGAAGCTTATCAGACATCCTGTTAAACGAATCGGCCAGAATGTCAAGTTCTTTTATGCCTGTTTCGGAACTAACCTGATACTCAAGTTCGCCCTTAGAGATCTTCTCGGTCCCCTTTAACATATTTGTCACGGGCCTCGCCACAAAGCCGGCAAGAATAAATGAGACAATGACGGCAATTACTAACGTGGCCGCGATTATCATTAAAAACACAAATAAGGTGCGCTCGGCAATATCCTTAAACGGTTCTTCCAAAATACCAACGTACAAAATACCTACTATATTTTCATCAATGTCTCTAATGGGCTCATAGCCCGTAAAATACCAATCGGTAACGACAAAGGCCCGATCTAGCCATCTCTCGCCCTCCCCGACAACATTGTCATAAACCACTTTAGAGACTCTCGTGCCTATCGCCCTTTTTTTCTCTTTATTCAGAACATTCGTTGAAATTCTTACATCATCCTGAAAAATAGTAACCGTCCCAATCGGCTTCGAGGCATAGAGTCTATCTTCATAAATAAGATCCTTTATTTTGTCCACCAGAGTATAATCTTCATTTATTATCTTTCCGCCGAATATAACGCTCTTCACTTTTCCCGTTTCATCCAAAATAGGTTTGGCGCATTCAAGAGCCATAACACTTCCGATAAACTTTTTTTCGGTCGGAGAGGCTTTCGGTGTAAATTCTATTTTCATATATGCTTTTTCAATATACGCATTGCCGATTCTTTCGAGTTCATCAATGTTTATAACTCGTGTAGAGCTAACCTCCTGTTTCGTCTCAAAAGCCTTTTTGGCAATCCGGCTCATCACCGCGCCCATCTCGCCAGAGGGCACATTAAAAAGATAATCCAGCCCCAGTTTCTCTTTCGTTAGTTCTGTGTCAGCATTAAAAAACACAATATCAAACATTTTTCCTATTCGATTAAGCTCGTCGTTATAAATCATGCGCGCGGCGCCGAGATCGCGGATAACCTGGTTCTGCGCCCGCTTAATGATTTTATCGTTGATTATATACATGCCCAGCGCGCCTATAGAAACGGCTGTAAATAAAATAACCGCTAAAAACGATAACAGTATTGAAGTTTTTATTGAATGTCTCATCTTCTAACCTTTTGCTTGTTCCTGGGCATTAACAAAATAAATGATATTTTCAAGTTCCATTCCTAGATTAATATTAGAAATAACGACATCTTCCGTCGTTCTCAAACATATCGGCGCAAAATTCATTACCCCTTTTATACCGGACTGCGTCATAATGTCAAAAACCTGCTGAGCGGCTATATCGGGCACCGCAATAATCCCAATTTTGATATTATGTTCTTTAATAAAATCTTTAAGGCTGCTTAAGGGAAGAACCGGCACCTCTACTCCTTCCGAGAAAGAAGCGGGATCGATATCAAACGCGGCTGCGATTTTGACGCCTTCTTTTTCAAACCCTTTATAATTTATGAGCGCATTGCCTATGTTGCCCGCGCCGACAAGAACAACATTGTGAATTTCACCTTTGCCCAGGATATCGTTAAGTTTTCCCAATAGCTCGTCAACATTGTAGCCTCCGCGCCTATTGCCGGTTATGCCAAACATTGAAAAATCCTTACGAACCTGTGATGGCGTACCGCCGATAGCATCGGCCAGATTGTCAGAAAACACCTTAACAAACCCCAGCCTTTTAAACCTCTGAAGAGCATTTTTGTATCTGGAAAGCCGGATTATTGTTCTTTTCCCCATCATTTATTGCTCCTTTTTTCACAAATCTATACATAGTCTATCATATATGTACTCTTTGTCAATACATTTTTGTACCTTTTTTCACATTAAGAAGGGTTATTTTTCACGTAAAGATTAGTTATGTTATGCGCGGATCAGCGCTTCGGTGGCGTGTTCAAACGCCCGCCTTATGCTTTCCGGATCAAGCGGTGTAATTGGAAGAAGTCTGATGAGTTTCTTTAAGCTATCGATGAGCCTACTTATTTTGCCTGTTGAAAGATTGATAATATCATCTTCTGTAAGACTGAATTTTTCGTCGGATTCACTATAACCGCATAAATTTTTATAATCATTGAGAACTTTTTTTACGAAAGCTCTGTCAATATTTCCAATCTCCATATTTCTTCTTGCGATATGCATCAGGCTAAGGCCCAAAAATGTGCTTTTTAATAAACATGTGGAATCGTAATTTATTCCTATCGGCGAAATAATTGTTTCTTCCGGGCTAAGACCATAATCTCCCATTCTCGTTTTGAGAAGAACTTCTGAAATATCTTCACCCCTATCAATCGGAATAAGCGTAATTGTATTTTTTCTTGTGCTTTTAAAATTTCCGGGCAAGTTTTTCTTATTCAGCCTCATACTTATGTAGGCTTCTTCGTCTACAGGCTCCATTTCATCGGATTTAAAAAGTTCAACATACCCATTTGGCAGAGACTGAACGGCCTCTAGGAATTCTATGATACTCTCCCTGTATTCTCCTTCTAATACTTCAACAGGAACCCTTAGGAGTACGCTTTCATTTGAATTTTTCAGAAGAACTGCCGCCAGATCAATATTGCTGTCAGAATATTGGTTAACCTTCTCCGGCGAAAAATCGATATCTTTTTTTAATATTCCTTTCTGTCTAAGCACTTCGACCATGTGCTTGTCGGTCTGATTTCCCGAGGTATCATCATATCCTGTGGCTAATCTTCTGCCTTCGGTTATGTTCGGCCCGTGATAATCGCTTCCATTTGTATAGATAAGGTTGTATTTTCTGGCCAGAAAGTAAAAGCTTAATGAATGCACGCCTTGCTGAGTTCGCGAAAAAGCCTCTATACCGTCAAGCCCCCAACTGATGGCCTTTTCAAAAAACTCATCAAACGCTTCACTTTTCATTATTGTTTTTTGGTTAAAAGGGTGGGCAATGAGAACAAACCCTCCGTTTTCTTTTACAAACTTTACCGTTTCTTCTATGGAAGGTATGTGCCAGAACCCATTTCTGTCCGGCAAAGTGAAATACTTCTTTTTATGAACAAGAATATATGTTCCCAGCCTTTTAAACTTATCTTTAGGCGTATTTCTTTGAATTTCGCCGACTTCACCATCGTGAAAATCCACATCTTTTTCATCAAACTCGTCTATAATAAACTGCAGTGTAGCGGCAAATTCGTTAAGGCTCCTCGGAAGTTTTACCCAGAATTCTTCACTGCTTGCCTCGTCCATCTTTTTTTCAAACTCTTCATCGTTCGCGCATCCCAAATTCGCCCAAACTTTTTCAAAAACATCGGCTTCATCCTTAGCCAAGCCGTTTGCGGCTTTTAGTTTGTCCCCAAAACCGTTCTTAATGTCAAGCCCTACCGTTTCCTCAATAAGTTCTTTGTAGCTTAAATTCGCTCGAGGATAATTTTTTCTGAATTCCCTGAAGGATGAAAGAACACACTTTTTTATGTTTTCGGAGTTTTTCTTGATAACTTTATTAATTCTTGTTAACCTCTTGACATATTCTTCATGGCTCTCGCCGTCTAAAACCGGAAAATATGTTACAAGGTCCGAGAAAAAATACCCCCCTTCTTCACCCTGGTCAAAAGCTTCGTGGTAAGTAATACTTGAAATTTCAGAGCCCACAACAAGCTCTATACCAGCCTCTTCCGCTTTTTTAATCATGTCAGGTTCATTCAGATAAGCATCCAAGCTGTCATGGTCCGTGACTGAAATGGCTTTTAATCCCAGACGCCTTGCCTTCTCTATTATTTCCGACGGAGTATTTTCGCCGTCAGAGTATGTTGAGTGAATATGCATATCCAGAATGGGTCTTTCCGTTACATCCTTAAGCATTAAATCCGGATTATAGATCAAAGTTTCTCTGCCCCTGAAAATCCTGTCCTGTAAAAGCCTGCTTCTGGCTCTTTTGGCATTCTCCTCTTTTCCCACAATTAAAAGTACATGTTTTTTGTCAGGATTGAGATGCATCTGCATTCTTTCAAGATGACGGAACATTAGCCTTTCTTCCGTAGCCATAACCCCTCTTTTTTTATCGTTCCAGGGTACATCTTTTTTCTCCGCCCATAAATCAGCATCAAATACAACTACTTGGATATCCTCGTTAAAAGCCCTTCTGTATGCTTCTCTAAACTCTCTTGTTACCTCGTATTCTCTTTTAATAATCGGCTCACCAACCGAAGGTATATCAAATCTTTTACTGATCGTATCTATGAGCAGTGAACGTAACGTCTCTCTAATTTCAACATCGGGACATTCAATCACGTGTATATCCTCAACCTTTCGATTAAACACTCTTCTGTCAATTTCAGCCGGAGGAGTCTCATCTTTTATCCCGTAAACAATCCTCTTTATTCCGTAAAACTCCGTCAAAGTTTTAAGAGTGTCGTATGTCGGTTCCATGGTTACGTACATCGTTGCCTTTTCCCAATTCCTGAAACCTTTCGCTTCGGCAAGGCGAATTGCCTGCACTTCAGCCCTCACCGCATCCACCCCATATCTCTTTAAAGACTGAAGTTCATAACGCCTCGTAAAAGACAGCACCTTGCCATGGTTATCAACCAGCATAGCCGCTACAAGGTCCTTCCCTAGGTCCACTTTTCCCTCGCTAAGCTCTCTTTCAACATATTCGATCAAGATCTCCATGGCAATTTTATCGTCTTCGGTAAAGTTGTATTCCGGCTGGAAGGGAAAAGCTCCAATTTTTCTCGCAATTTGTCTTGTAATACGGTTATTCACGGGAGTTGTTTCGGCGCTTTCAATCTCAGTTCCGGGCATCGTTGCCGGGGCTCGTGCGGGATCAAAATATCGGATAACTAAATTACTATCCGCGAGATGAATCAAAACTTCATACGGTAAAAATTCAAAGGTGCAGCCTTCAAACATTTTCTCGCTTGAATTTTTCCACAAGAGAAGATCATCAAGATAGATATTATCGACAGCCTTAGCGTAATTTGCCCGTTTTTCTATTAATTCCGCGATAAGCTCCGCCTGGAATCTCTCTTTAGCGGAAATGCGTTCTTCTCCCGGAGACGAAAGACCCAATATTGTTTTTATAATAATTTCTGAAGAATTGCCGCTCCCAAACGGGTTATACCAGGGGCCTTTTTTTTCTAAAAGTTTATTTGCCGCGTTTTTTATCGAATCTACGGCTCGTCCCGCTACTATTGCCGAACCAACCTCAACGGCCTCCGGACGCTCGGTATTTTCTCTTAAAACCACACAAGGAACACCCAAAACACAAGTTTCTTCCTGCATGCCGCCTGAATCGGTAAAAACAATCCGCGCGTTTTTCTCGAGCGTTATCATGTCGAAATAATTGCTTACGGGATCAGCGACAATAATCGATTCGGGAAGAACTACATTATATTTTTCTAAAGCATTCCGAGTTCTGGGATGAACCAGAAAAATCGCCTTCAGATTATGCTCCTTGAGCGCCGCATCAATGGCCTGAATAATACTTTTAAGCTCCTCGGCCTCATCAACATTATTCGGCCGGTGCAGGGTTAAAAGGGCATACTCTTTTGGTTTTACGTTATATTTTTCAAAAAGACTAGCTGTAACTAAAGATGGGGAATGTTTTATCATTCTTAAAGCGAGCCTCACAGCATCAACTATAGTGTTGCCCGTTTCAAGTATTTTTCTTGATTCGCCTTTTTTCTCAACAATATTTTCCTTCGCGAGATTTTTCATCTGTTCTTTGGTGGGACAGAAATTATATTCGGCAAGGCGGTCTATTTCAATCCTGTTATGCTCTTCCGGCATAGTAGGATCATAACTTCTTAAGCCCGCCTCAATGTGACAAACCGGAATATTAACCGCCTTTCCGGCTTTTCCTCCGGAGCAGGCTGAATTTGTATCTCCTTGAACGATAACATGCGACGGTTTTTCTTTTTCTAAAACATCTTTCAGTTTACCTGAAAACCAATTAATCATCTCTACTCTTTCGGATACATTACTAGGCCTTCCGATATTGTATTTCGGCGGCGCGATTTTGAGCGATGCGAAAAATTGGTCGGACATTTCGGGAGAATAATGCTGATTCGTATGAATAATGAAATAAGGAATATTATTTTTTTCGCAGTACTCAATTACAGGCCATAGTTTTATAATCTCGGGCCTCGTTCCTAATACAAAGCAAAGCTTGGTGTTATCTCTTTTTTTAAGGGCTTTTTCTATGTCCGGATCAACCAAGAATTTAAGGGATTCCCGGGGGCTTTCAGAGTTTAGAGGAACTTCCTGAAAGGCGCTTTCCGCAGCGATTGTATTTTGAGAAATTATCTCTTTAGAATAGACATAGGAAGAACCGCTGAAAGGAGTAGAAAAGATCAGCAAAACGCTGATTAGTCGAACTAACAGTTTACTATGCGGTTTTGACATTATTATCCCCTATGTGTATATGTTATTTGTATATAATTATAACAAAAAAAAGTTAGATATTCAACAAAAAAGCGCTAAAAAAAAACAAGCCGGGATCGGAAATGCTTCCGATCCCGGCTTGTAAGTTAAATATTTCTATTATAGCCTACTTGCCCCTTGCGTGCCCTGAACCTGAGCGTAGCGAATGGCTTAAGGACGACCCATGTCCATGGGTCTTGGCTAATTTCTTCTTTTCCTTGCCTTTACCAATAAACTTGTCAAAAGCCTCTTTTTCCTGCTCTTCCATCATCTTGCGTAACTTAAGCATACAGGCCGCTTCTATCTGTCTTACTCGCTCCCTTGTGATGCCGAAGTTCTTGGCCGTATCGCGCAGGGTTTTTGTTTCTCCATCTGTATTAAGCCCAAACCTCAGCTCAAGTATTTTTCTTTCACGATCCGTCATTTTATCCAAAAGCCCCTGTATGCGCTCTTTTAGAAGAAACTGTGAAAGCTCATCAACGGCATTTACAATGCTTTCATCCTCTATTAAATCCATAAATTCAGAGTCACCGGATTCGCCTATTGGGGCATTAAGGCTTGAAACGTTTGAAGCCATGCGGTTGAGCTGTCTTACCCTGGCTAACGGCAGTTTCATCTTTTTGGCTATGTCATGTAATTGCGGGTTTTTCTTTTTCTTCTGTGTGAGGATTTTTTTAACCTTCTGGTACCTCATCAGCATCTCCATAACATAAACCGGTATACGAACCGTTTTCCCCTGATTCGCTACGGCCCTTGTGATGTACTGCTTGATCCACCACGCCGCGTAAGTGCTGAATCTATAGCCTCTCTCGGGATCGTATTTGCTTACCGCCTTCATTAAGCCAAGATTACCCTCTTCAATCAAGTCCAGCATTGGAACGCCAAGGTAGCTGTATTTTTTCGCGATGTTTATTACAAGCCGAAGGTTGCTTTGGATCATTTTCTGGCGGGCCCTCTTGTCGCCCTTCTTTATCCTTTGGGCAATCTCTTTTTCTTCCTGAGCTGAAAGTAGCGGAAGATCTCTAATATCCTTTAGATAAAGTTTTATGGCATCCATTATGTTAACCCCCTGGGTAACTTTTTTCGTACTATCGTACTATCGTGCTATCGTACTATCGATATACGATAGTACGACATACGATATAATGTTCTTTTTTACTTAGTAATAGCAGCCTGCGCTGTGGCAAGTCTTGCTATAGGAACTCTAAACGGTGAACAGCTTACATAATCCATCCCTGCGTCATAGACAAACTTAATCGACTCAGGATCTCCGCCGTGTTCTCCGCAGATACCAATCTTCAGTTTTGGCCTGACACTTCTGCCTTTCTTGATACCTATTTCAATCAGCTGGCCGATGCCTGTCTGGTCCAGCGTCTGAAAAGGATCCACGGGCAAAATGTGTTTATCAAGATATGCGGCGAGAAACGAGCCCATATCATCGCGCGAAAAACCAAAACCCATCTGTGTAAGATCGTTCGTGCCGAATGAAAAGAACTCGGCATCCTTGGCAATCAGATCAGCCGTTAACGCCGCCCTTGGTATCTCTATCATGGTGCCTATCATAAGGGGCAGATTTTTAAGGTTGAATCTTTTCTTAACATCCTCATAAACCGCGTTAATAATCGCTTTCTGGTCCCTGATTTCAGTGTCAGCGCCAACCACAGGAATCATGATTTCAGGAGCAACCTGAATTTTTTCCTGCATAAGCTCCGCCGCGGCTTCAAGAATCGCCTTAGACTGAGTTTCCGTAATTTCGGGATATGTAATGCCAAGCCTTACGCCTCTGTGGCCCATCATCGGGTTTGATTCCCTGAGTAAAGATATTCTTCTTTCAAGTTCCTTCATATCCTTGCCGAGGCTCTTTGCAAGTTCCATAAGAGCGGCTTCTTCATGAGGAACGAACTCGTGAAGCGGAGGATCCATAAGCCTTATCGTTACGGGAAAACCCGCCATAGCCTTCATTGTTCCTTTGATATCTTTCTTCATGTGAGGGAAAAGCTCATTAAGAGCGGCTTTTCTTTCGGCTACAGTGTCAGAAAGAATCATTTTGCGAAGTAAGAATAGAGGAACTTCCGAACCTTCTCCATAAAACATATGCTCGATCCTAAAAAGCCCTATGCCTTCAGCTCCGAATTCGCGCGCTTTCTTTGCGTCTTCGGGTGTGTCGGCATTTGTACGGATCTTCATGTCCCTCACCTTGTCGCATATCTTAAGAAAATCGTTGAGCACTTTATTTTCTTTTGTTGCGTCCATCATTTTGAGATGGCCTTCATAAATAAGACCTTTTGTTCCGTTAAGCGTAATAACGTCGCCTTCTTTTAATGTCTTACCGCCTACCTTTGCAATTCTGGTAGCATAATCAATGTGAAGTTCTCCGCATCCTACGACGCAGCACATGCCCCAACCCCTGGCGACAAGCGCAGCGTGACTGGTCATACCGCCTCTAGCCGTAAGAATCGCCTCGGAAGCTCTCATACCCTCAACGTCCTCGGGGTTCGTTTCTTCTCTTACAAGAATAACATTTTCGCCCTTCTTTTTCATATTGACCGCGGTCTCCGCGTCAAAAACAATCTTCCCTGTTGCCGCGCCCGGACCAGCCGGCAGGCCCTTCCCCAAAGAAGTGTGCAGTTTTTCTTCAACCGGGTCTATGATCGGATGAAGAAGTTCGTCAAGTTGTGTTGGTTTAACTCTCATAACCGCCTCTTTGGGCGTAATCATCTTTTCATTAACCATATCCACCGCTATTTTCACAGCGGAAGGACCGTTACGTTTTCCTACGCGAGTCTGCAAAATATAAAGTATATTGTTTTCTATGGTGAATTCGATATCCTGCATGTCGCGATAGTGGTTTTCTAGTCTCTTTTCAATTGCGTGCAGTTCCTTGTAAAGTTTCGGCATGAAATTTTCAAGAGTGACAAGTTCCATGTTGTGTTCGCTCTGGGAATTCTTGTTGATCGGAGCGGGAGTTCTTATGCCGGCGACAACGTCTTCGCCCTGCGCGTTAACAAGATATTCTCCGTAGAAATTATTATCACCGTTGCCGGGGTTACGCGTAAACGCAACACCTGTCGCCGAATGGTCGCCCATGTTGCCGAATACCATTGTCTGAACATTCACCGCGGTTCCCCATTCGTGCGGAATACCTTCTATCTGTCTGTATGCCTTGGCTCTTTTCCCGTTCCATGACGCAAATACCGCGCCTATACCGCCCCACAGCTGTTCCATGGCATCATCCGGAAATTCTTTTCCGATAACTTCCTTAACCTTTTGCTTATATTCCTTACAAAGTTCCTTGAGGTCCTGGGCAGTCAACTCAGTATCAAGCTTTACGCCTCTAGAATGTTTTTTCTTATCAAGAAGTTTTTCAAGCTGCTGACGAACGCCTTTGCCCTCGGCTGGTTCGATTCCCGCCGCCTTTTCCATAACAACATCCGAATACCTTGTAATTAAGCGCCTGTACGCGTCATAGACAAATCTTTCATTGCCGGTTTTTTTGATCATCCCCTCGATCGTTTTTGCGTTAAGGCCGATGTTCAATACTGTCTCCATCATTCCCGGCATTGATTTTCTGGCGCCAGATCTTACAGAAACAAGCAGCGGATCTTTAGGATCGCCGAATTTTTTGCCCATTAATTTTTCCACCTTTCCGAGAGCATCTTCAAGCTGCTCTTTAAGACCGGCCGGATATTTGCCCTTATTTTCATAGTATGCCGTGCATACTTCTGTCGTAATAGTAAACCCCGGAGGCACAGGCAGTTTTAACTTTGCATGGCCTGCCATTTCGGCAAGATTAGCGCCCTTTCCGCCTAAGAGGTTCTTCATGCTTTCATTGCCATCAGCTTTACCTCCGCCAAATGAATAAACCATCTTTTTGGCTTTTTTACTTGTAACCTTTTTCTTACCACACACCTTTGACGCGCAACCCATATTAACTCACTCCTCCTTTTTTAGCCGTAAGCTTTAAGCTTAGAGCTGTAACATTAGTTTAAATTTAATTTTTCTCTCAGGATTTCCTTCATCTTTGAAGCTTCAACCCTGTCCTGCTGCATGGTATCTCTGTCTCTCACGGTCACCTTGCCGTCCTCGAGAGACTCGACATCAACCGTAACGCAAATGGGCGTTCCTATCTCATCCTGTCTCCGGTATAGGCGCCCTATACTTGCGGTATCATCATAAACAACACGATAATTGCCTCTGATATCGTTAACAATTTTTTCGGCCATTTCTATAATTTCCGGCCTGTTTTTTAGTAGCGGCAGCACCGCCACCTTGATAGGCGCAAGTTTTTTATCTATTGAAAGGTAAACTCTTTTTTTGTCTCTAACTTCCTCTTCCCTGTAAGCATCGACCAAAACGGCAAGTATCGCCCTGTCGACTCCGCCCGAAGGCTCTATAACATAAGGAAAGTAGCTCTCATTCGTCTTATCGTCGAAATAGGTGAGGTTGTTTCCGCTTTCGGCAAGCTGGCTGTGCTGTCTTAAGTCGAAATCCGTTCTGTTGGCGATTCCTTCAAGCTCCGACCAACCCATAGGAAAGAGATATTCTATATCATGACACCTCTTGGCGTAATGCGCGAGCTCATCTTTTTCATGTTCGCGAAGACGCAGGTTTTCTTTTTTTATCCCGAGAGATATATACCAGTTCAATCTCTCGTTGACCCAGTAATCATACCACTTTTCATCTTCGCCGGGTTTAACAAAAAATTCCAGTTCCATCTGTTCAAATTCTCTGCTTCTAAAAGTAAAGTTGCCTGTTGTTATTTCGTTACGAAAAGATTTTCCTATCTGCGCTATCCCGAAAGGAAGCTTTTTTCTTGAGGTATTCACAACATTCGCGAAATTTACAAATATTCCTTGAGCGGTTTCCGGCCTTAAGTAAACATCTATCGCCTGACCCTCAACGGACCCGACCTGCGTTTTAAACATAAGATTATAACTTTTTGGCGCTAAGAGCTCTCCTCCGCATTCGGGACATTTATCGCCTTCTATTTTATCAATGCGGAATCTCTTTTTGCATTCCTTGCAGTCCGAAAGCATGTCGGCGAAAGAACCCACATGCCCCGAGGCCTTCCAGACATTCGGATTCATAAGTATGGCCGCGTCCAGGCCCTCGATATTGTCCCTGTCGTAGACCATGCTCTTCCACCAGAGTTCTTTTAGGTTCTTTTTAATCTCAATCCCCAGCGGACCGTAATCCCATACGCTTCCTATGCCCCCGTATATCTCGCTCGACTGAAATATAATCCCGCGCCTTTTACAAAGATTTGCTATTTCTTTTAGTTCAACTGCCATGTTTTATCCTATTCCTATTTTTTTGAGGTCTTTAAGAAACTCAAGGGATTTCATTCTCCTTGCTATGTAATAATCCAAAAAACTTTTAAGGACTTTTTCTGTTTCCTCGCCGACTTCTTTTGACACTTTAAGCTGGCCCACCTTATCAAAAGAACTTTCTTTAACCTTGTTCATAAAATTCACCGTTCCCCTGGAAAGATGAAAAAAATTGCTGCCGCTTTTGGTGCATTTTTTACAAAGAACCCCGCCTCCCGGAACGCTGAATGTGACGTTTTCTTCTAT
>JBFZAV010000031.1:0-12320 GCA_041308745.1 Candidatus Omnitrophota bacterium
CCCTCCGCGAGAAAAAGGATGACATCTTAGTATTCTCTTTAAGGATATCGCTAGTCCTCTTAAAACTCCGTGTGCTTCTATTGCTTCTTGAGCATACTCCGAACAGGTAGGATAATATCTACAACTCCTTGGCATATAAGGACTTATCGCTGTCTTGTACGCTTTTATCAAACTAAATATTATTCGTTTCACGGGATATATTTGCCTCTTTTAGCAGTTTGCTCACTTTTTCGTTCAGGGAAGCAGCAAGATCTTTTTTGTTTTTCACATCCAGATTCTTGCAGTACTTTATAACAATCGCCTGCTCCGTTTTAAGTGTTTTTCCTTCCAGGCGTATTTTAGCGTATATAACTCTTCTAATATAGTTCCTTCTGGTGGCCAGGCGAACAACACTTTTGGGCACCACAAGGCCTATATAGGTGTGTTTTTCGCCTTTTCCGAGGTTTTTTGCATAAAGAGCCAGTTCGTTTGCGGTATATTTCGCGCCGGTTTTAACCACATTTGCAAAATCCTCGCTTTTCAAAATGTGCTTAATCATCTGCTATACTGATAAAACGGCTCTTCCGATCTTTCTTCTTCTCTTTAGGATTGCCCTGCCGGAGCTTGTGCTTTTTCGCTTTAAAAATCCGTGTTTTCTCTTTCTTTTTAAATTTGATTTTGCCTTAAGGTTTTTCTTCACGTGGAATACTCCTTTTTATCAAGAACTTAATTTAACTTCAAACGAGTGTACGATTATAACATACCTCTTATCCTAGTCAAGCCCTTTATTGTTTATTATTTAGATGTTTTTTTGCTTGCATTGCTAAAAACTAGTGTATATAATGTCTCGAGCTGTTTTTTATATCGTGTTTCTTCTGTGGATAATTTGTTGATAACTTGTTGTTTTCTTCTTGAAAACTTCTTTGTGGCTGTGGATTCTTTTTAATAACTCTTTACTGTCTCTAATTATGGATAATATCTGGGAAAAGGCCTTGGGAATATTGCAGGCGGAAGTAAATGACCAAACTTTCAATGCTTGGTTTCTGCCAATTAAGCAAAGCTCTGCCGATGATTCTTCTATTACTCTGGCCGTCCCGAATAAGTTTTTTGAAAATTGGATAAGAGAAAAATATTTTAGTTTACTCAAGTCCGCGATAAATCAGGCTTGTAATAAGGATCTTTCCATTGTTTTCCAAATTTTAGAAGAGGCTCCTTTCGCTCATGAGGCCGCTGCCTCTTCCGACAAGGAGCGCCGAGGGCCGCAGCAACTGACCCCAAAAGACGAAAAAGATAAAGACGGCACCATGGGGTGGCTTAAATCCATGTTCTCCGGCACCCGTCAAATGCCGGAAAGCCGCTATAAAGAGATCGGCTTAAACCCAAAAAACACTTTTGACAATTTTGTGGTTGGCCCGGGCAACCAGTTTGCGCACGCCGCTTCTTTGGCTGTGTCGGACAAACTTTCTAAAAACTATAATCCTCTTTTTTTGTACGGCGGTGTCGGTCTTGGAAAAACTCATTTAATGCAGGCCATAGGGCACCGCTTTCCCCAAAACAGTCCCAAGGCGCACATTTTATATATTTCGGGCGAAGAATTTACAAACCAGCTCATAACGGCTATCCGTACAAGAACAACCAATAAGTTTAAAAGTTTATACAGAAATGTTGATGTTCTTTTAGTTGACGACATACAATTTATTGCCGGAAAAGATTCGACACAGGAAGAATTTTTCCACACCTTTAATTCTTTGTATGACGCGCACAGACAGATTGTAATAACCAGCGACCGTCCTCCGCAGGATATTCCGACCCTTGAGGAGCGCCTTGTTTCGCGCTTTGCGTGGGGCTTGATTGCGGATGTTCAGCCGCCGGATTTCGAAACGCGTATCGCTATTTTAGAAAAGAAATGTGAAAACGCGTCCATTTTTCTTCCCAAAGATGTTTTGTTTTACATCGCGGAAAATGTGAAGACGAATATCCGCGAAATGGAAGGCGCTCTTATCCGTGTCGTCGCGTATTCGGAATTAACGGCGAAAAATATGTCTGTTTCGCTTGCCAAGGATGTTTTAAAAGGCATGATAAAAGAGGAGGAAAAAAAGATTAATCTTCTTCTTATCCAAAAGGTGATCGCTGAATTTTTTAGTTTATCAATAGATGATATTAAGTCTAAAAAGCGAACTCGCGCGATTGCTTATCCGCGCCAAATCGCGATGTTTTTATCTAGGAAATTAACCGATCATTCTCTTCCCGATATAGGCAGTTTTTTTGGGGGGAGGGATCACACAACCGTACTTCACGCTTATGAGAAGATCAACTCAGAATATGAATCTAACGAAAACACTAAGCGTTTGGTGGATAAATTGGTCTTGCAGATAAAAAAGTGATTAAGAAGATGGGGGTTTCATTTTTTACCAACAAGAGGGCATATAGTTATACACAGGTTTTGATTTTGGTAAGTTGTTTTATTATAATAAGTTATATAGTTATACACAGTTTCTACACACACTACGTACTATTACTGCTATTTAAATAACTAAAAGAAGAGGATAGGAGGAGGGTATGGATTTTTCTGTTGATAAGAATGTTTTATTAGATGGCGTTCAGGTTGTCCAAAGCGCTATTACTCAAAAAAGCAGTTTGCCTATATTGTCAAACGTTCTTCTTGAGATTAAAAATGAAAAGTTAGAACTTACAGCAACGGACCTTGATATTGGTATTTGCGCAAATATTAAGGTAGATGTAAAAGAAAAGGGGGCTATTACAATCCCTGCAAAAAAGTTTTTTGATATTGTAAGGTCGCTTCCTGACAATAGTATAATCGAGGTGGCATTAAAGAAAAACAATTCAATTATAATTAAAGGAGAAAGAGCGCAGTTTAAAATAATAGGGCTTCCAAAAGAAGAATTTCCGCAACTTCCTGTTTTTAAAGATAAAGACATAATAGTGATGAAACAAAAGGAATTAAAAAACATTTTAAACCTTACAGATTTTGCTATTAGTAAAGATGATACAAGGTATATTTTAAACGGCATCTTTTTAAGCATTAAAGGAGATAGAGTGGATATGGTCGCCACGGACGGCAGAAGGCTTGCGGCAGCCACTAAAATTTTACCTGAAAAAACAATGCTTGAAAAGGAAGTGGTAGTGCCCATCAAAACTATCCAGGAAGTAAAAAGACTTTTATTGGATGAAGGAGATATTAAAATACAATTCGGGGAGAACCAAATAATGTTCTCTTTCCCGACAAGTTTTATTATTTCAAGACTAATTGAAGGAGAGTACCCGAATTATAAAAAAGTAATCCCGCAAAAATCAAAAAAAGAGGTAAAAGTTAATAGAGATGAATTTTTATCCGCGGCAAGAAGGGCAAGTATTTTTACCGACCAGGATTCGCTTGCGATAAAACTTGATATACAGAAAAATAAAATGACAATCTCTAAAAACACTCCGTACCTTGGAGAATCAAAAGAACAGATTGATATTATGTACACGGGCGACGATACTTTGGAAATAGGGTTTAATCCAAAGTATTTAATAGATGTTCTTAAAAATCTCGAAGAACAGGAAGTAAGCTTTGAAGTGAGTGATGCCAGTAAGCCCGGAGTTATAAGAAAAGGGGAAGAGTATACGTATGTGGTTCTCCCGATGCAGCTAAACGCCTAAAAAAAATGAGAGAAAAAGCAAAAAAAATTAACAGGATAGTAGACAATCTCTTAGAAAAATGGCAAACTAATAAAGTAAAAAAAGGCCAGGATGTAAGAGAGGCATGGGCGAAGGCGCTCGGAGAAGACGCAAAAGGGCACACGCAGCCGATCAGCTTTAAAAAAGGGATTCTCATGATAGCCGTGGAAAATTCGACGTGGCTTTACAAGCTAACTTTTGAAAAAAGAGAAATAGTTGAAAAGTTTAATAAAAACTACTGCGGCCGGCAAAAGGCGGAGGACATAAGGTTTAGAGTCGGAACAGTTGATTGTTAGAGACGAAAGAGGAGAAGTATGGCAAAAGAGCTGGAGCAAAAAGAAAAAGAAAGTAAGAAATATGACGCGACAACAATACAGGTGCTAGAAGGAATAGAGGCCGTGAGAAAAAGACCGGCCATGTATATCGGAGACACGAGCAAAAGAGGGCTGCACCATTTGGTTTACGAAGTGGTAGACAATTCCATCGACGAGGTTATGGGGGGTTTCTGCGACACCATAGGCGTGGTAATACATGCCGACGAAAGCATCACGGTTAGCGACAACGGAAGAGGTATCCCTGTCGACATACACGAGACGATGAAAAAGCCGGCAGTTGAAGTTGTGCTTACCACGCTTCATGCGGGAGGAAAATTTGATCACAGGGTGTATAAGGTGTCGGGGGGTCTCCATGGAGTGGGGGTGAGCGTTGTAAACGCTCTATCCGAATGGCTGGAAGTCGAGGTAAGAAGAGACGGAGAAGTTTACCACCAGGAATATCACAAAGGTCACACGGCATCCAAACTAAAAGTTATAGGAAAAGCGAAAACCACGGGGACAAGCGTTACGTTCCGCCCGGATGAGGAAATCTTTAAAGAAATAAATATTTTCAGCTACGACATTTTGTCTAACCGTCTTAGAGAGCTCGCGTTCCTGAATAAAGGCGTAAAAATAACCTTAAAGGACGAAAGGATAGACAAAGAATCCGAATTTTATTATAAAGGCGGCATTGTTTCGTTTGTTGAACACATGAACAAAAACAAAACGCCCCTCCACAGCAAAATTGTTTTTATTGAAAAAGAAAAAGACGCTATACAGCTCGAAGTGGCGCTGCAGTACAACGAGGGATACGCCGAAACGATTTTCAGCTTTGTCAATAACATCAACACCATAGAAGGAGGGACGCATCTCTCGGGTTTTAAATCGGCTCTTACAAGAACGATCAAAAGTTTCGGCAAAACGAGAGATCTTTTAAAAGGCGATAATCTGGCAGGTGATGATACGCGGGAAGGGCTTACCGCCGTGATAAGCGTAAAAATACCAAACCCGCAATACGAGGGGCAGACAAAAACAAAACTTGGAAACTCCGAAGTCGAGGGACTGGTAGAAACAACGGTTAATGAACTCCTGGGGGCGTATTTCGAAGAGCACCCGGATATCGCCAACAAGATAGTGAAAAAAGTAATAACCGCGGCGAGGGCCAGGGAAGCCGCAAGAAAAGCGAGAGACCTTACTAGGCGAAAAGGCGCTCTTGAAAGCGGATCGCTTCCGGGAAAGCTTGCGGACTGTTCGGAAGAAGACGCGACTCTAACGGAAATATATATTGTTGAGGGAGATTCGGCCGGAGGTTCTGCAAAGCAGGGAAGAGACAGAAGGTATCAGGCGATCCTTCCATTAAAAGGAAAAATTCTTAACGTTGAAAAAGCAAGACTGACGCAAATATTGAACAACGAAGAAATAAAAACGGTTGTTATGGCGCTTGGCGCGGGGATTGGAGAGGATTTCAATGTTGAAAAGCTGAGATACGGGAAAATAATAATCATGTGCGATGCCGATGTTGACGGATCCCACATACGAACACTTTTGTTAACGTTTTTTTACAGGCAGATGAAGGCGCTTCTTGAAAACGAAAAAGTTTACATCGCCCAGCCGCCGCTCTATAGGGTGAAAAAAGGAAAAGCGGAAAAATACGTTAATACAGAAAAAGAAATGAAAGAATTTTTAATTGAGCAGGGCGGCGCCGAACTTAAGGTTGAAACGGGTGAAGAAAAAAAAGCGATAACAAAAGCAAAGTTGACCAGTTTGTTGGAACTTGTTCTAAGGCTGGAAAAACTTACAAAGGCAATAGAAAAACGAGGAGTAGGCTTTAGTAAGTACCTGAAGCTGAGAGATCCAAAAACAAAAAAACTCCCTCTGTATAAAGTCTATGTGGACGAAAAAACGCATTTTGTTTATTCGGATGATGATCTTGCCAAGTTTAAAGTGAAGGAAGAAAAAGTTCCGGCGGAAGCGAAAAAAGAGGGCCCGGAAAGCGCCGGTGAGGAGCAGGAGATTCCGGCCGAAGTTACCGAGTTTTATGAGGCGAGGGAAATAGAAAAAATCACCAAAGAGATAGCGGGGCACGGGCTGGACATCGCGGATTACGAAAAAGAAGAAGAAATCGTGCTTATTGAAAAAGAAAAAAAGCAAAAAGGAGCCGGCAAAAAACCGCTCTTCATAATAAATGATACGGAAGAAAAATTTTCTCTCAAAGAACTCCTAAACAGGGTTCTTGAAGAGGGGGAAAAAGGCATGACAATCCAAAGATACAAAGGATTGGGAGAAATGAACCCCGAACAGCTTTGGGAAACAACCATGGACCCAGACAGAAGAACGCTTCAAAAAGTTACAATAGAAGACGCCGTAGAGGTTGATGAAATGTTTACAATCCTTATGGGGGACAATGTAGAGTCCCGGAGAGAATTTATAATCTCAAATGCGCATAACGTGAAAAATCTGGATATATAAAAAGAAGTAAAGAGGTAAAGAAACAAAGAAGTAAAGAGGTAGAAAAGAAAGAGGATAGGAGATATAAATGTATACGATGAATGAAAAAATAATTCCGATATACGTAGAAGAAGAAATGAAAGATTCCTACATTAATTACGCCATGAGCGTAATTGTGGGGAGAGCTCTTCCGGATGTGAGAGACGGGTTAAAGCCCGTACACAGGCGCATTCTTTACGCGATGAAAGATATGGGAATAGTTTTTAACAAACCCTTTAAAAAAAGCGCGAGAATCGTCGGAGAAGTGCTTGGTAAATACCATCCGCACGGCGACACGGCTGTTTATGACTCTCTTGTGCGCATGGTGCAGGATTTTTCGCTTCGCTACCCGCTTATAAACGGGCAGGGCAACTTCGGGTCTGTAGACGGCGACCCTGCGGCGGCGATGAGGTACACGGAAGCAAGACTCCACCAGATAAGCAATTACATTCTTCTTGATATAGAAAAGGAAACGGTCAAATTTCAGCCGAACTTTGACGGCTCTTTAAAAGAACCGATGGTTCTGCCTTCCGTTCTCCCCAACCTTCTTGTTAACGGATCAAGCGGCATTGCGGTCGGCATGGCAACAAATATACCGCCGCATAACCTGACCGAAGTTGTTGACGCGATTTGTTATTTGGTTGATAACCCCGCATGCAAAATAAACGATCTTGTAAAGATCATTAAGGGCCCGGATTTCCCGACTGGAGCTACGATTTGCGGCCGCGAAAATATTCTACAGGCATATAGAACCGGGAGAGGAACTATAAGGCTGAGAGCCAAAGCTCACACGGAGCAGAAAAAACAGGGCAAAGAAATTATAGTCGTAACCGAAATCCCGTATCAGGTAAACAAGGCAAAGCTGATCACCGACATCGCGGACCTGGTTAAGGATAAAAAAGTGGAAGGAATATCAGACGTAAGAGACGAATCCGACAGAGACGGAATGAGGATTGTTATTGAGATTAAGAAAGGAAACAATGTTGAGGTGGTTCTAAACCAGCTTTATAAACACACACAAATGAGCGACTCTTTCGGCGTCATAATGCTGGCGCTGGTTAATAACGAGCCGAAGGTCCTTAATCTTAAGAGCATGCTCGAACATTTTGTAGAGCACAGGAAAGAAATAATCATACGAAGAACCAAGTTTGACCTGGCAAAAGCCGAAGAAAGAGCCCATATACTGGAAGGGCTCAAAATAGCGGTTCAGAACATTGATGAAGTGATACATCTTATAAAGAAATCCAAAGACCCGGAAGAAGCCAAGCTGGGGCTCATGAAAAAATTTAAATTATCAGAAAAACAGTCCCTGGCAATCCTGGCCATGAGGCTGCAGCAGCTCACGGGCCTTGAAACGGAAAAACTTGAAAACGAATACAAAGAACTCCTAAAACTTATAGAAAAACTGCGGGGGATCCTTGCGAGCGAAAAAAAGATTCTCGGAATTATTAAAGAGGAATCCCTGGAACTAAAGGAAAAATTCGGTGACGCAAGAAGAACAGAGATTGCCGCCGAAGTCGGGGAAGTGGACATAGAAGATTTAATTGCGGAAGAAGACATGGTCATCACCGTAAGCCACGCGGGATACATTAAAAGATTCCCGGTAAGCGCCTACAAAAAGCAGGGCCGCGGGGGAAAAGGCGTAACGGGAGCCGAGATGAGAGAAGAAGATTTTATAGAACATCTTTTTGTCGCATCGACGCACGATTATCTTCTCGTATTTACGAGCGAAGGAAAGCTGCACTGGATAAAGGTTCACGAGCTTCCTCAGGCCGGAAAAAGGACCAAGGGACGGCCGATTGTAAACATGCTGGATTTAACGGCGGAGGAAAAAATAACCAACGTTGTTCCGGTGAGAGAATTCTCCGAAGGAAGTTTTGTTGTAATGGCGACAAAGTGCGGAAAAATCAAAAAAACATCATTACCGGCGTTCAGCAATCCCAGAAAGGGCGGGATCATAGCGATAACGCTGGACAAAGATGACCAACTGATTGGCTCGGTTCTTTCCAACGGGACAAACGAGATTGTTATAGCCACGACAAACGGAAAAGCCATAAGGTTTAACGAAAAAGATATCAGGTCCATGGGAAGAAGCGCCCAGGGGGTGAGAGGAGTTTCTCTCGGGAAAAAGGATTTGGTAATAGGAATGGTAAAGGCCGAAGAAAGAGGAACGCTCCTCACTGTTACGGAAAAAGGCTTTGGTAAAAGAACTGAGTTCGGGGAATACCGCCTGCAGTCGCGGGGAGGAAGCGGAGTCATAAACTTAAAAATTGTCGAGAAAAACGGTCCCGTTGTCGGCATAAAAAGCGTTAGAGAAGAAGACGAGATAATGCTTATATCAAAACAGGGTATGGTTGTAAGGGTTGCGGTAAAAGATATAAGCTCGGTGGGACGGGCGACTCAAGGCGTGAGGGTAATATCTCTTAAAAGCGGGGACAAACTCACTTCCGTTGCCAGTGTAGCGGCGAGTGAAGACGAAGAAGAAGGATCTGTAGCCGCAAGCGAAGAATAAAAAAAGAGTTGCAAAGGCAAAAAGGATTTTGTACAATATGTCCTCAAAAATTATGCGTCCCCATCGTCTAGTCTGGCCTAGGACATCAGATTTTCATTCTGACGACAGGGGTTCGAATCCCCTTGGGGACGCCATAAAAAATAAGAGGGCAGCGTACATAAAAACTACGGTGCCCATTATTTTCCTGATCAAAACCAATTTAAAAATTTCTAATTTTTAATTTTACATTTATATTATGGACATTGAACAAATTTGGGAGAAAGCAAGAGAGAAAACAGAGGTTATTAGAGGCAGGGCGAAGCCGCTGGCGACCTTTGCAAAGACGGATGTTTCTTATATTTTTCTTGCGGAGTCCTCGGTAAACGAAGGGCACACGGTTATAAGAAGGGGGAAAGTTGTTGTAGCGAAACCCCTTATAATTTTACCGGAAGACATGCCGCAATTTGACGGGTTTGATTTCAAAGAAGAAATGGACATAGAGGATTCTTTTGTTCAGACATTTTTTTTCATGAGGGGGCTGAGATTCCCCTCCTTAAAATACAACAACACCATCGACAAGCTGGATCTTGATGAAAACTCGCTTTCCAAATGCATAGAAAAATATAAAAAAGCGCTTGAGAGAAAAGAAAATGTCACAACGGCGCTTATTGTTGGGCCGGAAGATTGCTGGCAGTTTTCGGTTATTTTCTATCTGGCAAGCCTTATCGGAAGATGCGCAGGTTCGGACATCAGGAACTTAATGGACAAACTTAATAGGGGATAGAAGAAAGAGGTGGAAAAATGTGCGGAATAGTTGGATATACCGGCAGAAAAGAAGCTGTAAAAATTCTTCTAAAAGGCCTTGAGCGCCTTGAATATAGAGGATATGATTCAGCCGGTGTCGCCATTCATGAAGATGGGAGTCTGCACATAACCAAACGGCAGGGAAAATTAAAAGTTTTGGAAGAAGAGCTCAAAAACCATCCCTTAAAGGGAAAGAGCGGTGTGGGGCACACAAGGTGGGCAACACACGGAGCGCCCAACGATGTAAACGCGCATCCGCATTTTGACGAAAAGAGAAAAATTGCGGTCGTTCATAACGGAATTATAGAAAACTTTCAGGAATTAAAAAAAGATCTTCAGAAGAAAGGATACAAATTCCAGTCCGAAACAGACACGGAAGTTATAGCGCATCTGGTGGCGCTTTGCTATAAGGGAGATCTCCGAAAAGCTGTTCAACGGGCGGTTAAATACTTAAAGGGTTCGTATGCCATCGGAGTTGTCCATGAGGGAGAGCCGGAAAGAATTGTGGGGGCAAGAATGGACAGCCCGCTTATTCTTGGACTCGGCAAAGGAGAAAATTTTATTGCAAGCGATGTCCCCGCCATTTTGGAGCATACGAAAAAAGTTATTTATCTGGAAAACGGAGACGTTTTTGATATAACGCCGAACAAATGTGAAATCTTCGGCCCTAACGGGAAAAAGATAAAAAGAAAACCCACAATTGTTGAGTGGAATGTTTCACAGGCGGAGAAAATGGGGTATAGGCATTTCATGCTTAAAGAAATAATGGAGCAGCCGGTAATGCTGAGAAATATCCTAAAAACGAGAATAACAGGGAAAAAAATAAATTTTGAAGAACTAAATATTTCCAGAAAAGATCTTCAAAAGGTGGAAAAAATCATTATTGTCGCCTGCGGGACCGCGTACCATGCCGGCATGACTGGGAGATATGTTATTGAAAGAATAGCCGGAGTTCCCGTTTGGGTCGACCAGTCAAGCGAGTTCAGATACCGCGATCCGATTGTTGACAAGGAAACACTTGTAATTGTTGTTTCCCAGTCGGGAGAGACCGCCGACACGCTGGCCGCTTTAAGGGAGGCGCAAAAAAGAGGAAGCAAGGTTCTTGCTGTCTGCAATGTTCTGGGAAGCTCGATCGCAAGAGAAGCCGACGGCGTGATTTATACACACGCGGGGCCGGAAATAGCGGTAGCCTCGACAAAAGCGTATACGGCGCAGCTCGCGATATTTTATCTATTCGCGTTTTATATGGCGGAGATCAAAAAAAAATATTTAGCGGACAGGGACAAACTGCTGGAAGAATTTAAAAGAGTTCCCGCAAAAGCGGAACTTTTTTTACATGACCATCATCATAAGAAAGGGCAGCTCGCAGGGTATGCCGCAAAATTTCATAAATATTACCTGGCAAGGAATAATAAGAGCCACTTTTTGTACTTAGCTAGAAACATAAACTACCCGAACGCTCTTGAAGGCGCGCTAAAACTTAAGGAAATATCGTACATAAGCGCGGAAGGTTATCCCGCGGGAGAAATGAAACACGGGCCGATCGCTTTAATAGATGAAAATCCATGGGTTGTTTGCATCGCGGTTCAATCGGATACTTACGAAAAGATGCTTTCCAATATACAGGAAGTTAAGGCAAGGGGCGGCATTGTGCTGGTTGTTGCGACAAAAGGGGACGCGCTTCTAAAAAAGAAAAACTATATTAACTACGGAATCGAAATACCAAAAGTGCAGGAACTTTTTTCACCGCTTTTGGTAGTTCTGCCATTACAGCTCCTTGCGTATTATGTCGCGTCTGATTTCGGGTACGATATAGATCAGCCGAGAAACCTTGCGAAATCTGTAACGGTAGAATAACGGGAAAACATGAACGGAAAGCTTTATATAGTTGCGACACCGATAGGAAATTTAGAAGACATAACGTTGCGGGCTGTAAGGATCCTTAAAGAAGTCAATCTTATCGCGGCGGAAGACACCAGAAAAACCGGGATACTTCTTAAAAGCTATAATATCGAAAAGCCGATAACGAGCTATCATTCTTATAACGCCAGGCAAAAAACAGCGGGTTTAATTGACCGGTTAGCCCGAGGCGAAACGATAGCCCTTGTTTCTGATTCCGGAACACCCGGCATTTCCGATCCGGGGAGCCATCTTATAAAAGAGTGCATTAATAGAAATATTGATGTTACGGCCGTTCCGGGCCCGACCGCCTTTGTAATGGCGCTGGTACTCTCGGGAAGGCCCACCCACAAGTTTGTTTTTGAAGGGTTTTTGTCGAATAAAAAAGGAAGAAGAAAAAGACAGCTCGAAGAGCTTAAGGGTGAAGAAAGAACCATCGTTCTTTACGAGTCGCCGCACCGGATAAAAAGTTTTTTAGATGATTTTCTGGATGTATTTGGCGACAGGGAAGTAGTTTTGGCGCGGGAACTTACAAAAAAATTTGAAGAAATAAAAAGAGAAAAGGCTAGTGAGCACATAAGGTTTTTTGAAAATAATTCCCCAAAAGGCGAATATGTGGTTGTTTTTAGTGCGCAGGAAAAGAGTGAAGAGGAAGAAGCGGAAAC
>JBFZAV010000032.1:0-3892 GCA_041308745.1 Candidatus Omnitrophota bacterium
TTCCGAGGAAGATCGACGGTAAATATGCTATTCTGCACCGCCCGAGCGACAGGGGGCATACACCATTCGGCGACATGTTTTACAGCACAAGCCCCGATCTTGTTCATTGGGGATGTCACAGGTTTGTTTTTGGCACCCTTTCGAGCAGCTGGCAGTCCACCAAAATTGGCCCCGGGCCGGCCCCGATCGAGATAAAAGAAGGATGGCTCCTGATATACCACGGCGTGTGGACAAGCTGCAACGGTTATATTTACTACGCCGGAGGGACAATTCTGGACAAGGAAAAACCATGGAAGGTGCTGTACAGGACAAAAGATTATCTTTTGGCTCCGACTGAAAATTACGAAAGGGTCGGGGATGTGCCGAATGTTGTTTTTCCAAGCTCTGCAATTGTTAAAGACGGGAACATAAGGATTTATTACGGATGTGCCGATACTTGTATATCAATAGCAGACGCAAAGCTGGATGAGGTTGTTGATTTTGTTAAGACGCATAGCTATTAAAAGGCTATATAATTAATTTCTATATATAAGTGCTTGAAATATTTTTGAATGTTATGATATAATACGAACCTTATAAAAGCCCGCATAGCTCAGCTGGTAGAGCAACTGACTCTTAATCAGTGGGTCCAAGGTTCGAATCCTTGTGCGGGTACCATAAAAACACTTTGAAGGCCGCCAAAAAGGCTTTTAAGCATTTCGATAGAAAAGTTCATGAGCGGGTGTAGCTCAGTTGGTAGAGCATCACGTTGCCAACGTGATTGTCGTCGGTTCGAGCCCGATCACCCGCTCCACTTTTATCTGAATTATAAAGCAAAAGGTAAGGAGCACAAAAATGAACATCATAGATTTACTTTCCGAAAAAGCAATATCCGTTGATATCAAATCCTCGAAAAAAGATGAAGTCCTTTCCAGCTTAGTAGATCTGTTAGTCGCTTCCGGCGGCATAAAATCCGGCGAAAAAGCATCAATTGTGGAGAAGTTAAAAGAGAGAGAAGCCTTAGGATCCACAGGCATAGGCAAGGGCATTGGGATTCCTCACGCCAAATCATCCAAGGTTAAAAAACTAATGGCGGCTTTCGGAGTTTCAAAAGAAGGAGTGGATTTTAAGTCTTTGGACGGAGAACTTACCTATATCTTTTTTCTTCTTGTAGCTCCGGGAGAAACTCCGGGACCCCACCTTAAAGCTTTGGCAAGAATATCTCGCTTACTTGACGATAAATTTGTCAGAGAAAGATTGAAAAATGCCAAAAACAGTAAGGAAGTTTTTAAAATTATTAAGGAAGAAGAACAGAAGAAGATTTAAAAGTTTAACCGGCGCAAAAAATCCGAAAACACTCTTATGAAAAAGCTAAAATGGCTATATCCTGGGATGCTTATTAAACGGTGGATTTCCCTTTCTATTTTCGGTATTCTCATGATTTCAATGGGTTTTGTCATAGTTATTTTTGAGAAAAGCCCCGAAAACAAAGCCACCGCAGGATTAATCATAATTCTCGGCATAATGTGTGTTATTTTTTCGGTTAAAAGAGTGCTCAAGTCCTTCATGGTTGTTTTGATGCCGCAGGGCGCGGGAGATAAGCTTGTCGATAAGATATACGAAAAGCGGATACTCGAGAAAGGACCAAAAATAGTTGTTATAGGCGGCGGCACCGGGCTTTCCACTCTTCTTACCGGTTTAAAGCAGAGCACAAAAAATCTCACCGCGATAGTTACAGTTGCCGATGAGGGAGGTTCTTCCGGAAGGCTCAGGGAAGAGTTTGGAGTTCTTCCGCCGGGAGACATCAGGAACTGTATCGTGGCGCTGGCTGATTCAGAGGATCTATTGGGGGCTTTGTTCCAGTTTAGATTTAAAGAGGGCAAAGAACTGGAGGGCCATAACTTCGGCAATCTTTTTATTACGGCGCTTTCAAAGGTAACCGGTGATTTTGCAAAAGCGATAAGGGAATCGAGCAAGGTTCTTAATATTAGAGGCAATGTTTATCCTGCCACGCTTGAGAAGGTGCGGCTTACCGCGAAGCGGCAGGACGGCAGAATCGTAGAGGGCGAAGCCCACATAAGGGAAATAACGGACAGCCCTATAGAATCATTGACGTTAAAACCCCTTCATTGTCAGGCGACAAGCGAATCATTAGCCGCGATCCGCGATGCCGAGATTGTTATTTTCGGGCCGGGAAGTCTTTATACCAGCGTTATGCCCAATCTCCTTATAAAAGATATTAGAGACGAAGTGTTAAAGTCCGGTGCGATTAAAATTTATTGTTGTAACGTAATGACCGAGGCGGGCGAGACCGATCATTATTCCGTAAGCGATCATGTAAGAGCCCTGGTAAAACATACCAGCCACAAAATAATGGATTATTGCGTAGCGAATATTTCCCGCATTCCGGGCGGTCTTTATGAAAAATACATGGAGAAGGGCCAGTATCCTGTGGTGATCGACGAAGAGGACGAAAAATGGTTTAAAAGAGAGAAAATTACGCTGGTTAAGGCCCATGTGGCAAGTATAAAAGAATTTGTAAGGCATGATCCGGTAAAATTATCTGAAATTATTCTTAACATTTACAATGATGAAAAAAGAAAATAAGAATGTTTTAGAAAAAAAAGCAAACTTCGCAATGGCTTTTCACTGTTACCAGCCGGTTGATAATTTCGGCTGGACAATTGAGGAGGCTTATAGGTCGGCCTATCTGCCCTTACTTGAAACAATTGAAAAGTTTCCGGGTATAAAAGCCACATTTCATTTTTCCGGAAATATTTTGGAATGGTTCAAAGAGAACCATCCGGAATACATAGAAAAAATAGGTTCTTTGATAAATAAGTCTCAAATAGAGCTGATAGGCGGCGGTTATTGCGAGCCGATAATGGCTTTAATTCCGTCCAGTGACCGCAAGGGCCAGATAAGCCTTAACGAAGAAATCATAAAAGATATGTTCGGCTTAAAGCCGAAAGGCGTATGGCTGGCCGAAAAGGTCTGGACGGAAGACCTTGCCGACACTTTAATTGAAATGAATGTCGATTACACAATAGTTGATGATAACCATTTATGTCCGTCCGGTATTGAAAGTAAAAGAGTTTATTTCCCTTTTTCTGTAAAAGGCAAAACGGGGCGCATAACCCTTTTTCCTTCATCGACAAAACTAAGGTACTATATACCGTTTCGAAGCGCCGAGTATATCACCGGATACATGAGAAAAGTTTTGGAGAAGTTTTCCTACAATGAGAGACCTTGTTTTCTTTTTGCCGATGACGGAGAAAAGTTTGGTCTCTGGCCAAGGACATACGACTGGGTTTATAAAAAGAGGTGGCTTGAGAAATTTTTTGAGTGTCTTGAAAAAAACGCGCACTGGCTTAAGACGGTTAGATATTCGGATATTCTTAATGAGCCGGATATTGACACCGTAAAAATAGACAACTCAAGCTACGCAGAGATGATGGAGTGGAGCGGCGGCGATTTTCAGAACTTTTTTCTGAAATATCCGGAATCTGACAGAATGTATAAAAGAATGTTGTCTCTAAGCCGGGAAATTAATAGCATGGGCCCCGGGGGAAGTTTGAGCGGGGATCTCAAGAGGGCCACTAAAGAGCTTTTTATGGCTCAGTCAAACTGCGCTTATTGGCACGGTATTTTTGGAGGGGTATACCTTCCTCACTTAAGGTCGGGTGTTTACAACCATCTGATCAAGGCCCGAAACATCATTGATAATTTGAATAGCTGCGGAGAAAAAATAAGCGCCCCAAGATGCGAGATTGATGATAACAAAAATGAGGTAGTTTTGGGAAACGGCCATTTTAGCATATTTACAAAGGCTGCGGACGGCGCCTCGATAAGCGAAATTGATTTTAAGAAAAAAAATATTAATTTGACGAATGTTGTTTCAAGGGTAAAGGAA
>JBFZAV010000033.1:0-3340 GCA_041308745.1 Candidatus Omnitrophota bacterium
GAGCCTTTACATAGGAATCGATTTCTTCCTTTGTCCTTTTTTCGGTAACTGAAACAAGCATAAGGTCATCCATGCCTTTGTAATATCTCCCGATTGGAATACCCGCGGCGAATCCCTTTTCAACCATTTTGTCTATCACGTCCCTCGCATCCCGAGGCAGTTTTACAACAAACTCGTTGAAGGTTTCATTACCATTATATATTTCAATACATTTAATTTCGGCTATTTTTCTTTTTGCGTATTCCGCTTTATTTAAGCAAAGTTCCGCTGTTTTAACCAGCCCCTCTTTACCCAAAAGACACATATAAACTAAAGCCCTTAGCGCGCATAGCGCCTCGTTTGAGCATATGTTGGATGTTGCCTTTTCGCGCCTAATATGCTGCTCGCGCGTTTGGAGAGTTAAAACAAACCCCCGTCTTCCTTCATGGTCTATCGTGGCGCCTACAATTCTACCCGGTATTTTACGCGCGAAGGTTTTTTCGACCGCCATAAACCCCAGGTAAGGACCGCCAAACGAAAGAGGAAGCCCCAGGCTCTGTCCTTCGCCGAAAACAATATCTACGCCCATCTCTTTTGGGGTTTTTAAGATTCCAAGCGAAATTGGATAAACATTTTCTATTACAAGTACCCCTTTATCATGGCAGGCTTTCGCAAGATCCGTATAATCGTCCACTGTTCCAAAAAAGTTAGGATTCTGAAAAACAAAACCCGCCACACTCTCATCTAAAAGGCAATCAAACTTTTTTCTATCAATTCCGCCTTTACTTAGCGGAATTTCACTGAATTCTATCGATAGATTCTTCGTATACGAATAAAGCATTTTTCTATAAACGGGATTTACTCCGTCATCTATCAAAATCTTATTTCTACCGGTCGAACGAACCGCAATCATTGTGGCCTCAAAAAGCGCTGTTCCGCCGTCATAAAGCGACGCGTTTGAAACTTCCATTCCCGTTAAACGGCAAATACAGCTTTGAAATTCATATATAGCCTGAAGCGTCCCCTGTGAAGCTTCGGGCTGATAAGGAGTGTACGCGGTATAAAATTCCGACCTTGATGTGATGGCGTCAATAGCCGCCGGAATATAATGATCATAAAACCCGCCGCCCATAAATGTTGTGAGGTGGGAGCTGTTTTTTTTGGCTAGTTCATTGAAATACTTATCAACCTCAAACTCGCTCTTGCCCTCATCCAAATTGAACGATTTGGCGCGAAGTTCCTTGGGAATAACGCTAAAAAGGTCTTCCATCTCCCCGGAAGAAATCCCTATTTCTTCGAGCATTTTCTTCTTATCTTTCTCTGTGTTGGGGATATAGTTCACTTTTTTATCCTTTTAAAATTTTTTCGTACGATGCCTCATCCAAGAGGCTGTTTGCTTCGCTATTATTTGCAATTTTTATTTTATAAATCCAGCCGTCAGCATAAGGTGAAGAATTAATTACTTCGGGCGAATCGTTTAACTTTTCGTTTATTTCCACAATCTCGCCCGAGAGCGGAGCATAGATATCGCTTGCCGCTTTAACAGATTCTACTGTCGCGACTGAATCGCTTTTTTTAACTTTTCTCCCGGTCTCCGGAAGTTCAATAAAAGTAATGTCCCCGAGAGCGCTTTGCGCGTGGTCTGTAATACCAACGGTGGCCTTATCGCCTTCTATTCTAACCCATTCGTGTTCGTTAGTGTACTTTAGTTCTTTTGGAATCATTGTTCCTCCCTCTTTTCAAGATTTTAATTTAGCAATTCGTCAGCCGTATGTATTGGCGGGACCTGTCACGGTGAGGCTTTCGTGGGCCCCTCCGCCCGGTGTGGATCCTCCCACTCACGCCCCACCGTGCCACCCGCCAATCGAAACTCCGAAACTACTTAATCCATAATCCTTTCCGCCTTAGGCGGACCCGCTTGCCTGCCTATGGCATGGCCTCTGGCGGGAATTCTTAATCCTTCTTGTAAAGTGGTATATTTTTCAACTTCGCTTTTATCTCGATCTTACCGTCTGTAAGAACAACCTCTTCGCCTTCTTTGTGAAAATTTATATCCGCGTAACATAGCCCTATCCCCTGCTTCAGGCAGGGAGAAAAGGTACTGCTTGTGACAACCCCAAGGTCTCTTTGGCCAAGAATAACCTTAAAATGCTCCCTTGCGCTTCTTCTTCCTTCGCAGATAAATCCGGTTAAAATTTTATCGGCGCATCTTTTTCTTAAGCCCTCTTTGCCGATAAAATCTTTTTCTTTGTAAACAAATCTTTTAAGATTTGCTTCTAACGGCGTATGTTTTTCGTCTATATCGTGGCCGTAAAGGCAATAGCCCATCTCAAGTCTCAGCGTATCTCTCGCTCCAAGGCCTATAGGTCTAACACCATCCTTTGCCATTAGAGCGTCCCATATTTTACCGGCATGCTCGGCCGGAAAGAAAAGTTCATAGCCCAGTTCTCCCGTATAACCGGTACGGCTTATAAGGGTTCTGACGCCTTCAATTGCGGTAAAATCAAAGTAGTATTTTTTTATGTTTTCAATAAAATCTGTGGGGACAAAATTTTTAAGAACATCCTTCGAAAGCGGCCCCTGGACATCTATTTTTGCTATCTTTTCGGATCTATCTTCAAAGCTTGTCTCTTTTGAAAGATGACTCTTTACCCAGTTTGTGCTTTTTTCCTTCTCGATCGTTCCCGCGTTTACAACAAGCATATATTCGTCCTGGGCAATCTTAAATACGATTAAATCATCAAATATACCGCCGTCGTCTTTAAGCATAAACCCATACCGGCATTTGCCGATTGGCATATCATCGGTACGGCATGTGACAAGGCGTGCAACATCCTCCCCCGCCTTGGGGCCCGTAATAAAAAACTCGCCCATATGATGTATATCGAATATCCCTGCTTTTCGGCGGGTATGCATATGTTCTTCTATGATGCTTGTATACTGAACAGGCATAAACCATCCGGAAAAAGGGACCATTCTCGCGCCAAGCTCGATATGCTTTTCGCATAGAGGAGTCTTTTTTAAATCATTATTTTGAGACATTTATAGGAGTTTCGTGTTTGAATTTAGATAAAAACCCAGGCGTGCGATTTTTTTGTTTTTATCCAGTGCTTCCTAGTGGTCACCCACTTAACAAACGCCAGTTGCACAATAGTTATTATAAAATATATGGGCGGATTGTCAATGCCAAAGATGCTTGTTTGGCGGGACCTGTCACGGCAAAAGCTTAAGGCATCGAATCTCACTTTCTTCCCAAGTTTTTTTAGCAATAAGAGTAGAAGAGCGCCTTTCTCGTTAAAGTGATTTTTTGCCCTTCGGGTCGCTCTAACTTTTGACATCTTTTGGCGCTGCGGAACTCGGG
>JBFZAV010000034.1:0-2900 GCA_041308745.1 Candidatus Omnitrophota bacterium
TTCCTGCTGAAAAAGATTGAGAAAGATAGGTATATCCTTGATATTTTGAACTAGTTTCTCCAAAGTTAAACTGGCAAGATTTATATCGCTATTGGCTTTCATATTCATAAATTTAACGCTAACCCAGGGAGCGGCAATAATAAATACCGCTAAACCTGCCATTATAAGATTACTAAGCGCATTTTTCTTGAAAGTTTTGTCAGCTTTAATGAAATGCAGAATAAGAACAGCGAAATACGCTCCCACAAATACAATTGCCTCATTTTTTATTAGGACAGAAAAACCAAGCATAATCGACGAAAAAATAAGCTGAAACTTATTTCGCGTTTTAATATAAAGAATTAAATAAAAAAAACCGCAAGTCACAAAGGCGGTTAGAGCGAGATCCGCATACATGATTGTTGCGTAATCGGCCAGTTGCGGTATTGTTGCAAGAATAAAAAGAAAAATAAGCGAATACGTGCGGCTGTATATTTTTACAAGCTGGGAATAAAAAAGCATAAGGAAAGAGACATATATTATCGGCATAATAAGAACCACAACAAAGTCGTTAAACCCCATAAAAGAATAAACCCATGTCATGAGAAACGGAAGCATAAGCGGATAATCCGGGTGAGCGACTGTTGCTTCCGGCATTGTAAAAAAGCCCCGGGGAATACCTCCTGACAAATAAAACATTTTAGCTTTAAGGGCAAAATTCGCAACCGCATCATGCGAATGAACAGGCATGCCCCATGTTTGGACAATAATCCACATAAACTCTATAATAAGACCGCAAATTAACGCCATCTCAAATCGAGACAGCTTTTGATGGCTCTTTTCCGGGGCAAATTCTCTCATCCTCTCCGGTTTCGAAAAATATCTCGCCCCGACAAGTACAAGCAAAACAAACGAAAGCATCTTAAAATAGCTCGGATTAAAATCGCCCTTAAAAAGATACGCGAGGAGCATGAGAAAAGATATAAAACCCGCCCCAAGCAAAAAAGACAGAGAAAAAAATTCTTTAAGAGAAAAATTATAATTTTTCTTCCTGACAACAAGCAGAATAAACGCGCTTCCAACAATAAATATAGATAAAATCGAGAATGTAAAATTCATCATAATAACGGCTACTTTTCTTTTATGTACAATTTGCCAATATTTTTATATTCGCGAAACAATTTATACCCCGGCTCTTTTTTGTCGGCACTGCCGAAATAAACTATGAAATCCGCCTCATTATCCACACATTTAAGCGGCCATAAATAATAACGAAGCCTGACTTCGTCTATGGAAAACTGCTCAAAACCCTCGATTTTGTATGTTGTTCCGCCCGGCATATTTTCGCCTGCAAAAACAATAAAACCGTAAAGATCATCGCCCAGAATATACCTTACCCTGTCATCTTCACCATGTGTAAAAACATACTTAATCATCTTGTATTGGCCGTCTTTGTCTTCTCTAGCAAGAAAAACTATCCAAAGAACCAGCCACACGGCAATTACTAATTTAAAAATTACCTTCTTATTCATTTAAGGCCCCTTAAATATTTGGCCAACTCTTGAGGATTTTTCAAATCAAAAACTTTTTCTTCTTTGTTTTTTACTTTCCAACCGTAAAAAACATCAAATATTTCCGCCTTGTGAAAGAAAATGAGATCTTTGAGGAGTAACAAAAGATTTCCCTCGCTCGTGATAACGGCATCGTACTTTTTCTTCTTTGTTATAATTTTCCACAAACAGGCCGGAACCTTTAAAAGCTTCCCAATTTTCTTTATACCGATATCCGCATGCTTGACTGTTTGTTCCAGGTTTAGCGCGGAAGAGGCCCAGAAATCTACAATTGCCCTTTCCCTTGCAAGATTTTTTAAAATCTCATAATATTCAAGATTTTCTTTATCCTTTTTATCCGAAACAACGAGTATTCTTAAAAGCCTGCCCCATCTTGCTTCAAATATTTCACGGTTTCTTTTATATATTTCTTCCTTCTTCTCCAAGCTTTTTCTTGAAGCCTGCTCAAAATGATAAACATAAGATCCTTCCGCAAGAATAGAAACGTATCCCGCCCTATTCGCCTTTAGAGAATAATCCGTGTCTTCGTAACAAACTCCCGCATAAGCCTCGTCCAACAAACCTATTTTTTCTATCACTTCTCTTTTTATAAGGCAGGCAAATCCTATAATATGCCCGAGCTCAGTGTATTTTCCTTTTAAGAGAGATATCTTTTTTGCGCAGTCTTCAATAGTTTCATTCCTGCTAGGTTTTAGTCCAAAAGTGTTACTTTGCGGATTAACAAGGCCTATCGCCGCGTTTTTCTTTGCAACACTTATTAATTCTTCAAGCCAGCCCTCCGTAACCACGCAATCATTATTCAAGAGGCACACAAAAGGAGCGCCGGAGAGTTTGAGCCCCTTATTGATTCCGCCGGCAAAGCCGGCATTTTCTTCGCTGAAGAGCCTTTCCACTTCAACTCTATCATTGCCATGTACCCCTGATAAATATTCTCTAACGCTTTTGTCTTTGCTCGCGTTATCAACAATAATTAAACGGGATCTCACCCTGGTCTTCTCGAGAACGCTTTCTACGCATTTTTTAAGAAGCTCAGGGCTCTCGTAACTTAAAAGTATTATGTCGCATTCGTAAATCATAATTTCGTATATCGTAGGTCATACTATCGTATATCGTAGAGCGATTGTACATCGATATACGACATACGATCGACGACATACGAAACCTAGTCCTGATAGTCACTATGTACTATTTCCCAGTATTTTGCCCATTTAAGAAAATGCACCCATGAGAAAAATATACTGAATATAAGCCCATGAGTGCCCAGGAGAAATCCCCTCTTTTTTATGTAGAATTTCCTGAAAAGCTTAAATGGTTTTACTTTTATATTGTACGCTATTTCCTTTTCGTCTA
>JBFZAV010000035.1:0-5014 GCA_041308745.1 Candidatus Omnitrophota bacterium
ATTCCCCGAAAGGAGAAGAAACCTACAAGGAGATGAAAGAGAGGCTCCTTAGCGAAGTTAAAAAGACGTTTAAGCCGGAATTTTTAAACAGGGTCGATGATGTTATCGTGTTCAGAAGCCTTACAAAAGAAGACCTTACAAAGATAGTTGAGATAGAGGTCAAGGAAGTGCAGGAGCGCCTCAAAGAACAGAATATTATTCTCGATCTTGACCAGAAGGCAAAAGATTTTCTTATCGAAAAAGGTTTTGATGTGGTTTTCGGGGCGAGACCCTTAAAGAGAACGATACAGCGCTATCTTGAAAACCCGCTCGCGGAAGAAATTATTGCCGGAACATTTAAAGACGGTAAAAAGATAAAGGCCGTAAAGCCCGAGCAGAAAGAAGAACTAGTTTTTGAACCAGCATAATGAGAGGACTAAAACTTTATTGGAAAAGAAAATACCGGCTTGTTGCGGTTGTTTTGGTGTTAGCGGGCCTGTATGTTGCCGATTCGAAAGAGGCTTTCTGGGCAAACCGGATTGCCCGGGATCAGGTTGCGAATTTTCTAGGCAATAAGTTTTCGGTAACTATAGGCGATGTCCGGGGCGGCATTTTTAGGGACATGATTTTAGAAGATGTTACCTTCAGGTCCGGGGAAAATATAAGCGATAAGGTTTTTACCGTGGACAGGATGGAAATATCTTATCGTCTCTGGAAAGTGCTCTTAAATAAAATTAATTTTCGCGGCGCGGAAAAAGAACCGGCGCCGGAGTACATAACGGTTTTTTTTAGCGAAAAAAATCCATTTGTGCGCGGATTCATAAGTCTTTATCGCTATGCAGATAAAGTTGATGTTCGGGGCATTATCTCGCCGGTTTTGTTCGATGACCAGGCGAAAAGGGGAATAAAAGGCTCTTTCATAAAACAACCTGACGGCAAATACACCTGCGATCTATTGTGGGATGGGAACGCCAAGATTGAGGGCGTTCTGTCCGGCGAAGAGAAATGTCTTGAGCTTACGGTAAAAGATATTCAGGATAAAAAGGGCGATGCCAAAGTCAGGGCCGAGGTGAATAGCGACAAAGAGGTTAAAGTTTATTCGCGCCTTGATAAGTTTGATTTTTACGGCACTGAGATTATCGGCGATTTCTGGATAACTTATAACGATGTTGAAATGCCGGAATTTTCATTTAAGGCGGAGAATCTTGTTATAAATAAAAACCCGTTCTGGAACTTGGACGCGAAAGGCTCTTTTACTAACGACAGAAAAGTTTTTGTTCTTAAAGAGGCAAATTGGGGCAACGGCTTTAAACTTAAGAGTAAAGTCGGCTTGGAAAGCCCGTACACCACAAATTTGCAGCTTGCAATGGAAAATGTGCAGCTGGAAGAAGTTGCGGGGCTATTTGAAAACAGCAACATCAATTTAAAAGGCGTCTTAAGCGGGGAATTAAGCGTTGAAGGGCCGATCGAGAAGGCCAAAGTTAAAGGCAGGCTCTTTGTAAAGGATGGCGTCTTGGGGCCGATGGAGTTTAATTCGCTCTTTGCCACTTTAGGCGGAAAGCTTCCCGTTGTAAAAATTAAGGACGCCAGGGCAATTAAGGACGGCGGACAGATTATTATCGGCGGCGAAATGGATTTCAGCAAGAAGACCGCCGGTGAGATCTTCGGTAAAGTTATTATGGAAACGGACAACAAGGTTGCTGTTTGGGAAGGCTGGCAGATAGAGAAAAAGGATAATAATAATGTTGTGGAGGCCTCCAGGGAAAGAATCACCCTAAGAACTCTTATGGAAGAACAGGATATTAACAAGGATATTAAAAGCGGTATGTCGACCCAGAAAGAGGTTGAACTTAAATACAAAATAGATGACGACTATAGCATCAAAATGGAAGTTGAGGAAGAAAAAGATTTTATCGGAGTAGAACGCAAGGTATCATTCTAATATTATGAAAAAAACAAATTTTGCTAAATTTATTCTTTCGATTAACGGCATTTCTAGAAACGTCAGAATGCAGATAATTAAATTTTTTGTCTATCTGGGCGGCCTGACATCGCTTTTTGCGAAAACTATTTTCTGGATTTTTATTCCGCCCTTAAGAAAATGGCAGACGCTCGAACAAATGGCGAGAATAGGTGTCGCGAGTTCCCCGATAGTGCTTCTCATAAGCTTTTTTACGGGTATGGTTCTTGCTCTCCAGAGCGCCTACCAGATGCAGAAGGTATCGGCAGAGATGTATATTGCCTCGCTTGTCGCGCTTTCCTTAACGCGCGAACTTGGTCCTGTTCTTACGGCGCTTATCGTGGCCGGCAGGTGCGGCGCGTCCATTACGGCGGAAGTCGGCACCATGAAAGTTACCGAGCAGATAGACGCGCTGGAAACGCTTTCGGCCAACCCGATTAAATATCTTGTTGTTCCAAGGTTTATAGCGCTCGTTGTTATGCTTCCGCTTCTTACAATTTATTCCGATTTTTTCGGAATCATAGGGGGTTATGTTATAGGTGTGGGCAAGCTTAATATTGCGCATTCGATGTATGTGAAAATGACATATGAACCGCTGGCGCTTAAAGATGTTATGACGGGTCTTATAAAAAGCTTTTCGTTTGCGGTTATCATATGTCTTATTTCGTGTTTTGAAGGCATGAACGCCGATGAAGGGGCCGAGGGTGTTGGAAGGGCCACGACATCGAGCGTTGTACGAAGTTTTATCATGATTATTATTGTTGACTGTTTCTTAACAGCGCTATTTTACTTTGTAATGAGGTAGGGAGTATGATTGAACTAATAGACATTAGCAAGAAACTTGAAGGAAATCAGGTGTTGGACAAACTTAACCTCAAAATTGAGACAGGTGAGTCCATGGTTATTATCGGACGGAGCGGTTGCGGGAAAAGCGTGCTTTTAAAGCACATTATCGGCCTTATGCGTCCGGATTCCGGAAGGGTTTTAGTGGACGGGCGGGACATTACGGATATGAACAGTAAAGAACTTAACGCTTTGAGGTCCAATTTCGGCATGCTTTTTCAGGGGGCGGCGCTTTTTGACTCTTTAAGCGTTCTCGAGAATGTTGGATTCAGGCATATCGAGTACACGAATGAGAATATCAATGAGATCCAGAAAAAGGTGGCTGAATGCCTTTCAATGGTTGGCTTAGAGGGAGTGGAACGCCTTAAACCCGCCGCTTTATCCGGCGGTATGAAAAAAAGGGTGGGTCTTGCGAGGGCTATAGCCATGAACCCGAGAATAATACTTTTTGACGAACCAACCACGGGACTCGATCCGATAATGGGAGATATTATCAACGATTTAATAAGGAGCCTGCACGAAAAGCTTAATATTACGTCTATTACGGTTACGCACGACATGAAAAGCGCTTATAAGATAGCCGACCGTATAGCGATGCTCTATGATAAAAGAATTATAGCGCTAGGAACGCCCGAAGAAATTCAGAATTCAACGGATCCAATTGTAAAACAGTTTATTACCGGCGCCGCAAAAGGGCCGATAACGAATGGAGCGTAAAGTATAAAAAGGAGAAGTGTATGTTTAGAGATGAAAAACTTGAACTAAAAGTCGGTATTTTTATGGGAATAGGCATATTCCTGATGTTTCTGCTTGTTTTTTCAATAAGCGATTTTTATGGTTTTCAGAAAGGGTACGATATCAAAACCATTTTTGATTTTGTTAACGGGTTGGGCGATAACGCCCCCGTAAGACTTGCCGGCGTTAATATAGGGGAGGTGAAAAAGATTGAAATTTTTTATGATAACGAGGCCGGCAGCACAAAGGTCCGGATAGACATCCGTATTCATAATGAAAAAACAAAAATAGAAACGGATGCGGTGGCCAGAATTAACACTCTTGGCCTTCTGGGAGAACAATACCTTGAAATAACTCCCGGAAAAGAAAGACAGTTTATTAAAAACGGCGATTTTGTTGTTGCCAAAAATCCTGTAAATGTCGGAATGCAGATGGAGAAGATGCAGGAATTAGTTTCTTCGTTTACCGATGTCACGAAAAGCATAAGCTCGGGTGAAGGAACTTTAGGGAAACTGATTAAAGATGATACCATCCACCAGGATCTTGTTGTTATTTTGGACAGAATAAAGAACGGCGAGGGTACCGTTGGAAAGCTTCTCACTGAAGAAAATATTTACAATAATCTCGACGCCTTTGTGGCGGATATTAAAGCTCATCCCTGGAAGCTTTTAAGTAAACCCAGATCCGACAGGAAAGGGGAATCCAGTGCTGAGGATGAAAGGCGCGGAACTGCAGTAAAAACGCGCTAAAGGGAAGGATGATTTATGACAATTAAATTTATAAGAATATTTTTTCTTTTTTTAGGAACCGTATGCGGTTATTACATAGGTTCTATCTTTGGCGCCGGGGCCATTATGGGCGCCATCATCGGTTTTATTGGAACAGGTGTTATTATTTTTGCCGAATCCAAGCTGCAGAGTGTTTCTCTCCGCAACTTATCGGCCGCGGTGTTTGGTCTTATTTTCGGATTCTTTATGGCATGGGTGCTTACGTTGATTTTACGCCTGATTCCGATGGATGAAGCGCATTATTCTATCATCCAGATTATTTTTACGCTTGTTTTCTGTTATCTCGGCATGACGATATCCATTAAAGGCAAGGACGAGTTTAACCTTGTTATTCCGTACATAAGGTTTTCGCCGCAGGAAGAAACAAAAAAATAGTTCTATTGGATACCAGCGTTATCATAGACGGAAGGATAGCGAACATATGCGATACCGGTTTTATAACCGGAAAACTTGTTATACCCAGGTTTGTTCTGCAGGAGCTTCAGAATATAGCCGACAGCCCTAACGATACAATGCGTAACAGGGGCAGGAGAGGCCTTGATATGCTCAATCGCCTCAAAAAAATAAAGGATACAGAAGTGATAATTCATGACGAGAATCTTTCCGAAATAAGGGAAGTGGATTCTAAGCTGGTAAGGCTCGCCAAAATACTGGATTGCGCCGTGCTTACCAATGATTTCAACCTGAACAAGGTTGCCAAACTTGAAGG
>JBFZAV010000036.1:0-6636 GCA_041308745.1 Candidatus Omnitrophota bacterium
TATTAAAGAAAGCCAAAAGGCCGGTATTTCTTGCGGGAAACGGCATCAGGATTTCCGGAAGCGAGAAGTTGTTTTTGAAGTTTGTAGAGAGGTTGAAGATACCTGTCCTGACGAGTTTTTGCGGCTATGATCTATTGCCTTCCGATCATCCTCTCTGTGCCGGAAGGCCCGGGACACTCGGGTCACGTTTCGGAAATTTTGTTCTTCAGAACGCCGATCTTTTGATCTCGGTCGGCTCGCGAAACAATATCCGCCAGATAAGTTACAGCCGCAATGTCCTCGCCAGAGGGGCAAAGAAAGTTATTGTGGATATTGACGCGGCTGAACTAAAGAAACCGACTATTAGGCCTGACTTGGCTATTCATGCCGATGCTAAAGATTTTATTTCGCAGCTGAAGCGCGAGGTTGCCGGCGCGAAGTTGCCTGATTGGCAGGAATGGAGAGGTTGGTGCGAGGAGCGTAAAAAACGCTATCCGGTTGTATCGCCGCAATATTGGAAAATCAAAAAACCGGTCAATCCGTACTGTTTTATGGAAACGCTGTCAAAAGCGTTGGGTAAGGATGCGGTGGTGGTTACAGGAAATGGCACCGCATGCGTCACAATGTTTCAGGCCGGCATAGTCAGGAAGGGGCAGCGGATCTTCTGGAATTCGGGGTGCGCGGCAATGGGGTATGGCTTACCCGCCGCCATCGGCGCATGCTTCGGTATTGAAAAGAGGCCTGTGGTTTGTCTGGACGGCGACGGCAGCCTGCAGATGAACATTCAGGAATTGCAGACCATGGCGTACCATAAACTTCCCATAAAGCTTTTTGTGCTGAATAATCACGGTTATTCGTCGATCAGGCAGACGCAGGATACCTTCTTCGCAGGCAGGCACGTTGCCTGCGATCCGGAAAGCGGAGTCACTTTCCCGGATATTATCAAGGTGGCTAGGGCTTATGGTCTGGCGACCGAACAGATAAATACACACGCCGGGATGAAAGCACGAGTACAAAAGATTTTAAACTCCAACGGGCCGATGGTCTGTGAAGTGGTTTTATCGCCTGATCAAAAATTCATCCCGCGGGTGGCGTCTGAAAAGAAACCGGACGGCGGGATCGTCTCTAAGCCGCTGGAAGACATGTATCCGTTTTTGGACAGGGAAGAATTCAAAGAAAATATGCTTATTCCTGAATGGGAACCCGAATCCTGACGCCCCGAATCCTGAAAGGAATTTTATGAACGTAGAAAAAATATCCCGGTTTTATAAAAGAATACCGCGTTCAAAAGAGGCATATTCGCGGCTGATACGGAAAACTTTCAATGTTCCCGGCAAGTTATCCGGCTTTCAAAACGCTATTCTTTTCGGAGCTGAGAACCTTGGCAAAAAGACGCTCGCTTCTTTTCGCAAAAAAGGAATAAATATCCTGGCATTCTCAGATAACGATAAAAACAAATGGGGTAGTTTGGTCGAAAACGTTCCGGTTATTCCTCCCCGCTCGATAAAATATCAGCCTTACTCGTTTGTCATCATAACGAGTAAATATGTAAAAGAAATACACACCCAGCTGCGTAAAGAAAAGGCGAGGGGTATTTTGCCTCATTACGTGTTAAGCGTGCTTTTCCCAAACGTCTTTCCCGACGTTTTTTATCCCACATGCTTTGCGAAGATTATGCGCCAAAGGCCCAAGGTAACAGAGGCCTACAGAGCGCTTTCGGGCAGTAAGTCAAAAAAGCTTTTCTTGCAGCTTTTGGAGTTCATGATCTTTCTCCTGCCCGAAGATATCCCCTCTCCTGAAGGAGGCCAGTACTTTCCGGAAGAGTTGCCCCTGCTAAAGGATAACGAAACATACGTTGACGTAGGGGCTTTTACGGGCGATACGCTCAAAGTTTTTTTGAGCCGCACAGGAGGCCGTTTTCATAAGTATATCGCGCTGGAACCGGACAAGGATAATTTTCGTAAGCTTGTAAACGGGATCCCGCGTCTTTATAAAGATAAAATCATCTGTATCCGCGCGGCTGCTTAAACAAAAAACGGCAAGGTATCATTTTGCGCTTTCGGCGCCGAAGGAAGAGATGATTCTGTTATCTCGGATAAAGGGACCGAGACAATAAAATGCGTCACTTTAGACAGCATCTGCAGGAATGATAAAGTTACATCCATTAAAGCGGATGTCGAGGGGCACGAGCCTTCGGTTTTGGACGGCGCGCGCAAGATACTGAAAGAGCAAAAACCTAAGCTCGCCATTTGTGTTTATCATAAGCCGGAGCACTTGTGGGATCTTTTGCTCCAAATCAAAAGGATCAATCCCGAATACTCCAAATTTTATCTGAGGCATCATTATCCGGTAAGGTATGAAACTGTGCTTTACGCGCAGTAATGCCTATGAAAGACGATTTTATAAAAAACATAGTTTTTGATCTGGACGGCACGCTCATTGAGTCTTTTGATGATATCGCGGGCTGTCTAAAGCAGGCGTATGCCATGCTTGGCGTTACCACCGGTTTTTTTATCAGCAGGGCCAACATAGGGCCTCCCTTGAGGGAGATAATAAAGGATATTACCCCGCGTATCAGCGACGAAGACACCGAAAAAGTCGTGAATAATTTCAGGTCCCTCTATGATAAGTCTATCTTTGCCAAGACTAAAGTTTATAAGGGGATGCGCGATCTGCTAATGGAGCTCAAGGACGCCGGGCGTGGGCTGTTCATAATGACCAATAAACCGGCTATGCCCACAAAGAAGATAATTGAATTATTGGAGATGAATTATTTTCGCGATGTTATCAGTTCCGATGCATCCGGGAAAGACAAGAAAACGATGCTTAATAATTTGATAAATAAATGGGGTCTTGAAAAACCACGCACCGTGATAGTCGGAGACGGCGTGTCTGACATCGTTGCGGCAAAAGATAACAATGTCCGCTCGATCGGCGTTTTATGGGGATATTCTGATAAGGCCGGATTGGCCGGCGCCAATCCTGATTTTATGGCCGAAGACATCGGTTCTTTACGCAATATACTGCTTTCGAAATAGGGAGGGAAAAATGAACAAAGACATTTTTGAAGATCTGTTTGTTCTGGAAATGGCGCAAAACCATTACGGGGATGTCAATCGGGGACTAAGGATCATAGATGAATTTAAAATAATAGTAAGGTATAACAATATCAGGGCGGCGATCAAGCTTCAGTTCCGGGATGTCGACACCTTTGTCCATAAAGACTTCCGTGAGCGAAAAGACATCGCGCTTATCAAGAAGTCATTTGATAGGAAATTATCGCCGGAGAATTACGAGACCCTTGTTAAGGCGATACGCCAAGGCAGCTGCATTCCCATGTGCACGCCTTTTGACGAGAAGTCCGTGGACCTGTGTGAAGAGCTGGGTATACAGATACTCAAGATCCAGAGCTCTGACCTCAATGACTGGATACTTATAGAAAGAATCGCAAAAACAGGCAAGCCCGTTGTCGTGTCCACCGGCGGTTCTTCCGCGAAAGACCTAGACGACCTGGTGCTTTTCTTTGAGCACAGGAACATCCCGCTCGCCTTGAATCACTGCGTCTCGCTTTATCCGACCGAGGACCGGGATATGCAGTTGAACCAGATCGATTATTTAAAAAACAGGTATCCTAATCACACCATAGGCCTTTCGACCCATGAGCATTGCGATTGGACATATTCTGTAGTGATAGCGTATGCCAAGGGTGCGCGGACATTCGAAAGGCATATAGATATTAACGACGGCAGGCCGGTGCCTCCCTACAACTCGCTTCCGGAGCAGCTGGACACGTGGGTCAAGGCTTTCAAGAAAGCCAAGGAGATGTGCGGAGCAAGCGGCGAGACAAAAAGGACGCCGCCCGCCGAAGAGGTCAAGCATCTTGATTCATTTGTAAGGGGGGTGTACGCGAGGAGAGACCTACCTGAGGGGCGGGCGCTTTCCGATGATGACATTTACCTCTCGATCCCGCTTCAAAAAGGCCAGATATCATGCCGGGAGTATATGAGGGGAACGCTCATATTGAAGGCCTGCGCCAAGGACCAGCCGATCACGATCGATAATATCGACAGTCCTTACGTAAATAATCCGGAGTTAAAACAGGCTATATATGAGAGAGGGATTTAGATCGCCTGCCCCAGAAAGGTGATAAAATGAAAAAGAAGACCGCGCTAATAACCGGAGCATCGAGAGGCATCGGTTTAGCTATAGCTAAACGACTGAAGAAAGAGGGCATATGCGTTTTGACGCCTTCCAGGAAAGAGATGGACCTGCTTTCCAATGCGTCGATAGACTATTATCTCTCAAAGCTAAAAAAGCCCGTCGATATTGTTGTCAACAATGCGGGGATAAATCTTTTAGGCGGCGGCACGGAGGTAACCGATGAGAATATTCAGGACAGCATCCAGGTAAATCTGGTTGCGCCCATGCGCCTGATACGCGCCCTGGCCCCGCAGATGATCTCGCGAAAGTACGGCAGGATCGTGAATATCAGTTCCATATGGGGCATGGTGACAAAGCCCGGGCGGGTCACATATTCTATGAGTAAATCAGGCATGATAGGCTTGACAAAGACGCTGGCCGTTGAACTGGCTCCTTTTAACATCCTTGTGAATGCTGTGGCTCCCGGCTATGTCGATACGGAACTGACCAGGAAGAACAACACCAAAAAGGAGCTGGGAATCATTAAAAAGAATATTCCCCTGAAGCGGCTTGCCCGGCCTTCGGAAATAGCTGAGCTTGTAGCGTTTCTCGCGTCTGGGAAGAATACGTACCTGACCGGCCAGGCCATAGTTATCGACGGTGGATTTACTTGCCTATGATAAATATTACATCGCGCATCCGGAACTACAATGTTAGATTTGGGGATATTGAAGAATACCTTCCGGAGTTAGATAAGAAATTCGCAAACCGTTGCTATATTATTGATGCCAATGTCTGGAAAATATACAAAGCCGGGCTGTTGGATACATTGAAAGATGAAGAAGTATTCATTTTACCGGTCGATGAAGAAAGAAAATGTTTAAACTCAGTAATAAAAATATGGGACTTTTTCTTACAACGCTCGGTGAAGCGCAATCTGACCGTGATCTCGATAGGCGGAGGCATAACCCAGGATATAACCGGGTTTGCCGCCTCGACCATTTATCGCGGCATCAATTGGGTCTTTGTTCCCACCACACTCTTGGCCCAAGCAGACAGCTGCATAGGCAGCAAGACCTCCCTGAACTACAAAGGTTTTAAGAATTTGATAGGTACGTTTTATCCGCCTAGCGAAGTTTTTATTGATACAAAATTCCTTTTTATGCAAAAAGATCTCGATTTTTACAGCGGCTTGGGGGAGATCATAAAATTGCACATTATGGGAGGAGAATCTAGCGTTAAGAAGATCATCGAATTACTGCCAAAAATTCTGTCAAAACAAAAAAATGATTTATTGGCAGGTATCCGCAATTCGCTTCTTATTAAACAAGGCTATATCGAGGAAGATGAGTTTGATTTAGGCCGCAGAAATATGCTTAATTACGGCCATTGTTTTGGCCATGCGTTGGAAACGGCGTCTGGCTTTAAGATTCCGCATGGCCAGGCCGTTGTCCTGGGCATGGGGTTTGCCAATATTGTAGCTAAGAATCGGGGGCTGCTTTCCGATGCCTTAGAATCCTTTGTTTTCAGGAAACTGCTTTTACCATCTTTAATAATAAGGCCGAAAGAGAAATTCTTAAGAGCAGATCCTATAATTGCGGCCATGAAAAAAGATAAAAAGCGCGCAGGCGATAACATGACCGTCATTATGCTGGCCGATGGCTATAATTTTATAAAAGCCACCGATATTACTATCGCAGAAGTCGGCGAAGCCTTGATCGGCATGAAAGAGGCATTACAAGGAGATGTAAAATGACAGATAAAAAATTGATCAGTGTGATGACCCCTTGCTACAACGAGGAAGGGAATGTCGAAGGATCGCTTCACGTCGTATTCTTCCAAAGTAGAAAATTCTTGACAACATTTTATACTTCGGTATAATTTGTAGGATAGCAAACTGAGGGTATCCATGATTAAAAGATATATAACGCCATATGTCCTGGATGATCTGACGGATAAGATGGTTTTTATCTCCGGGCCGAGGCAGGTAGGCAAGACAACGCTCGCTAAAGGGATCGGGGAGTCTTTTTTCGACGAAAAGTACGAATATTTAAACTGGGATAACAGAGGCGACAAGAAAATCATTCTAAGCGGCGTTTTTCCCGCCGATAAGAAGTTTATTATTTTTGACGAGATACACAAATATAAAAACTGGAAAAATTATCTTAAAGGCGAGCACGACAAATATAAAGATAAATTCCATATCCTTGTTACCGGCAGCGCCAGATTGGATATCTACAGGAAAGGCGGCGATTCGCTGCTGGGCAGATACCGCTCGTACAGGCTGCACCCTTTATCGCTCGGGGAATTGGCCGGGGCGATGAGCGATAAGCACACCCCGTTCTCGGAGCTTAATTTCCGCAAAGATGATACCGTACAGGAAAAGACGCTGGGGAGATTGTTAAAATTCGGCGGTTTTCCCGAAGTTTTCGTGAAACAGGACGAGAAAGAACTGCGCAGGTGGCACAACGAGAAGATAGACATGTTGATCAAGGAAGACATCCGCGATGTGGAAAA
>JBFZAV010000037.1:0-4262 GCA_041308745.1 Candidatus Omnitrophota bacterium
CTGTTGGCTATCTCTGATCTTTCAACCTGGTTAACATCGGCAGTGAGATCGTTGGTTCCAAAACTGATAAATTTGATTAAACCAGGATACGCCTTAAGTATTGTCCCAAGGTTTTCCGAAATAGCGACATTTTCATACATTATGCCTATGGGCATACTGTCCAAAACATCTTTAGTTATATCTATTCCGTTGGCCTTACCGTAATCCATCGCCTCTTGTTTGGCCTTTTCCAGAACTTCTTTAATAAACGTAACATCTGCCAGATCTTTTACATTCGGGAACATTACCTTCAAGTTTTTGCGCTCTACCTTGCTTGTCGCATAGGCAGCCAGCATAGCCGTTAACTGTTTAAGAAGTTCCCTTTTGCCGGCGGCGGTCTCTTTGTAAAAATCAAAGCTGTAAAGCTCCTGTTCCGTTTCCGAAATATCACTTATCGCAACACACGGCTTGTCGTCATCTCTGTCAAATGTCCTCAAGGTTACGTCGTAATCTTTTGCCTCAGACATAGCCCTGAAAACCGTTATCATTTCTTCAAGCGTCATCAGTTTCCTGTCATACATATATTCGGTTCTCGCCAGGACTATTCCTGTCGCGCCGCTTTTGTAGGCCTTGTTCATCGCCGCAACAACTTCATCTAAATCTTCAGTAACACTCACGTTCGCATGAACAGGAACTACAAGACTGTCCTGTGTAAGAGCGTCTACACCTTCCATAATGTTTTCGGGGCTATCATAGAAGGCTTGCTTGGCAAATCCCCTATCAACAAGCTTTTTATCGGGTTCGCCGAAATTAACCTCAAGCCCAAGCCCCTCGTCCGGAGGATATACCGAAACAACTCCGCCGGTCTTGCCTTTTTCATCAAACAAAACTTCCGGCAGCCCCTTAAGCAAGGCTGCTCCTCTTTCATCGGCATAGATTGCCGCATGTTCGGCGTTTGAACCTATCGAGTATATGAATGTCCTCATGCCGTATCTATTGATAAGCACGTTCATGGCGAGATTGTCACGAACAAGAACTTTTGACATTACAACAACTTCTTTACCGGATTTTTTAGCCTCCACGAGAAGTTTTTCAAGATCCTCAAACCTCATTTCTTCCATTGTTATCTCAACACACAATCTGTTAATAATACTTTCAAGCGCTTCAAGCGCTTCTTGCGAAAATTCTCCGGTCTTTTCTACGTCATTAAGCCATTTCCAAAGAGCGTACCTGGCGTTAACCTTTCTTTCTTTTATTAGAGCCCTCGCCCCTTCCATTGCTTTATCCGCAAGAGCGGCTTCTTCTACCGAAAGGTTTCTTTTTATCCTGCTCTCGGGTTCGATGATTTTATCCTCTTCCTCTTCAACCGTCGATTGATCGCTAATGCGCGAACCCTGGTCCATCTGTTTTATCATTCTTATATTCATTTCAATAACGCCTGACATGCCGCCGTTACGCTGCATAAATCTTTCAAAAATAGGTTTTTGTTTTTCATGCATTACCAAAAGCTGTACTGCCGCGTTTCTGGCATTTTCAGCATTAATTCCTTCCATTTCGTAATTACCAAATCCATTGATAAGGTATGGTTCTAGTTCACTAAGGGCCATAATAAAATTACCCGCCGTACCCCTTGCCCTATCGGTAGTGGCTTCTCTCTCCAGACGCAGCCACATAGCAAGCTCCGGACGGATTACGCTTTTTATAAAGATAGTTTCATCTTCGCGGTTTTCGGGCGTAATAACATACGGTTTCCCTAGATTATTAAGATTGTAATGATCTTTCGCAGCATCGGAATAATTCCATATGATACCGTTTTCGATAACCCATTCCGCTTTGGTTGAATCCAGCTTAATGGGCTGTCGTTCAAGTTTTTCAGCCTCTCTAACAGCATCGTAATACCAGTCGCTCTCGTTTCTTAAATTATTACGCACTACGTATTGCGGGCCTTCATTCTTAAACATCGCTAAAAGATCTTTTAACTGTTCCGTCTTCAAAGCGGTTCTATCGGCGCTTGATTTGTGCACCTGAATAAGCGTAACAACCATGTCTTTGTACACGAAGGACGTGGCATTTCGCATAAAATAACCGGCCTTGGTTCTGATGAGGTCCTTAACCATTTCGTCCCTGTCGGTACCGCTTTTAGTAATAACAACAAGCTGTGTGGCCTTTATGCTTCCGTCGGTCGCGTCTTCGGTCATCACTCTTTCCGGATCGTTTACGCTTATAACTATTTTTTCTTTATCCTCTTTTCCTATTGTGTAAGCGTTCCATAGATCCAAAATCTCCTGACCAATGTAAGAAGCGTGGTTTTCCGTATGTCTCGGACTTAAAACACCGTCTTCCCATAATCCAACTGTAAAATTGGCATCAACCGGCGCAACTTTTTTCAATTCTTCCGATAATCCTCCCCTAAAACCATCAATGAGCTTTCTTTCATAATCAAACTTTGAAATTGTATCTTTTTTAATCTTATCGGCCTTTGCCAAGATGGTGGTTGTGCCCCTGGTCGGAACCATTCTTTGAGGCGCCACTATTTCGCCTTCTCTTGGGCCCCTCGCGCCCTGCGGCCCCACAGAGAACACGGCAAGCCCTGCCGATACAATTACGGATATGGAATCCATCGCATCACCCATTCTCGCGCCAACGCCTGCAAGAGCAAGCTTAGGCATGCGTTTTATTTTATCGACTATGGAAATTGTAACTATCAAAAGTAAGGTTAAAATAATAGCCCCTTCGATGCTTAGCCCAAAAGGCATTAAAAGAAGCGGCAATGGGAAGAAACCCGCCAGCGTAACGCCTTTTTCGGCAGGTCTTGCTACCGCGACCATCTTTCTTTCTTCGGCCCTCATGTGCGCCTGAACTCTCGCGATAGTTTCCCTCCTGTCGGCTCCTTCAAGGCTTTCCGCAAGAAGCTTATCAATCGGTTTTTCAAGACGCGCTTTTGCGATCGTAAGCTGATTAACTTTATTTTTCTCGTCGGCTATTTGTTTCTCTATACTATTTCTTTCTTCACGTGTTGCCCCGGCAAGGTTGCCATTTAAAGTTGTCAGGCCTTTCCTCGCCATAGCAAGTTCTACCCCTACTGCGCCGGGAGTTAGCCTATGCTGTCTTATAAGCCTCTCGAGGCCCGGTACATCAAGCATCGCTATAACATCGGACCCTATTAGGGCTCCGGTCGCATCGTAGAACCATTTTGTATTTGTATCATAATCCCATAATTCACGAAGCGTCCAGCCGTTGTATGTAGGACTCACCGGATCCGTGTCCAGATTATAGTAAACGCCGTGGTTGTCAAAAATCATAAGAGCGTGAGGAGTAACGCCGTCGGCTGTGGTTTCAATATATCTTACCTGTCCGTCATAAAGTTCATCTGTTCCGTTATTATCCGCATCCCAAGCGCCCCACTGCCACGTCTTTACCACGCCTGTTGCTGCGTTGACTTCTCTAGTCGTGCGCCCGGTATTATCATAAGTTTTAGTGAAAAGAACCGTCGTGCCATCCACATCCCGTTCTTCAGAAGCCTGTATTGTCCATAAATCGCCCTGAACATCATAGCTACCATTGTGCAGGAACGTATAAACAAACTGCACGTTATTGGTGCTCGGATAATATACGGTTTTTATAACCTCTCCCGGAACCGCATCCCAAACAAAAGTGGTTCTCTGTCCGGCTGATATAATCGCGATGATGTTGCCCGTCGCGACATCCCTGTCAACCGTAATATCGTTGATGAAGTCTTCTTTCAGGTCTTCCAGCCAGCCGTTGGTATTTACGTCTATGCTGGCAAATACTGGCGGAGTTGTATTAACATAAGTAATCCTGTTTTTCGGCGTGCCATCCTGGGCAAATTCTTCTACAATTACAGTGTATACATCATTAACCCAGTCGTTGCTGTAAGTATAAATTCTGTACCCAAATGCCCCAAAATCGGCCCTTGTTACAACATCTATCGTCGGGTTGCCAAACTCATCGTTTATCATCGCGTGTGTATAAGTTACATTCGCGCCGGAAATTTCCCTGAGTTCCCATCCATTTGTCTGTGTATTGTAATTTATTTCATCCCAAGTCGCCGGAACATACCACCTGATTGTTACCGTGCCGTCAACATTAGTATACGTCTGAATAACAATTCTACTCGCGGCAAACTCGCTCCAGTCAAAGAGAGATGAATCATTCGCAACATTATCGACAACCGAAGCTATTCTTCCGTCTGAGTTGCGGATAGTCGTTCTTAAAACTTCTCCCTCGCCCGAAGGCCCATATTCTTCCTTAAAGCGTTCGGT
>JBFZAV010000038.1:0-2530 GCA_041308745.1 Candidatus Omnitrophota bacterium
ACCGAACAGCCCATATTCGGCATCGAAGGCATCAGGGGATTTATTGGCATTATCTTATCATCAAACTTTTGGTTTACCGGTTATTGTTACAAGGAGCTCGAACAACTTCGGTCCTTATCAGTACCCTGAAAAAGTTATTCCTCTTTTTCTGACAAACCTTATCGAGGGAAAGAAAGTGCCCCTCTATGGCGATGGAGAAAATGTCCGCGACTGGATATATGTCGAGGATAACTGCAGGGGAATAGAGATTGTTCTTCACGATGGCAAGGTCGGCGAAATTTATAATATCGGCGGAGGAAATCAGATAAAAAACAAAGAGTTAACTTTCAGGATACTTTCTTTAATGGGAAAAGATGAAAGTTCTATTGAGCACGTTAACGACAGGCCCGGCCATGACAGGCGGTACGCGCTTGATTCGGGAAAGACAGAAAAACTCGGCTGGAAAAAAGAAAATGATTTTGAAGCAAACTTAGAAAAGACTATTGACTGGTACAAGGCGAATATAGAATGGTGGAAAGCCTTAAAAAAGCGGGCGGAAATAATTAAATGGTAAGGAAAATACTTATTACTGGTTCAAGCGGGATGCTGGGTTCTGATCTTTGTCCGATGCTGGAAAAGAACCACGAAATTATAGGATTAGATATAATTGATCCAAAGAAAGGGTGTGAGCCCAAAAGGTTTTATAAAGCAAATATTGTTGATTTTTGCGAAATAGAAAAGGTATTTGCCAAGGAAAAGCCGGATTTTGTCATACATACAGTGGCGTGGACCGATGTGGATGGATGCCAGCTGGATCCTGTTAAAGCCCACAATATTAATGTTGAAGGCCTTTATAATTTGGTTATTATTTTATCGAGGGTAAAAGTTCCGTTAATATTTATCAGCACTGATTTTGTTTTTGCAGGGGAACGCAATACTCCTTATGTTGAAGATGATGCGCCAATGCCTTTAAGTGTTTATGGAATGACTAAATATAAAGGCGAGGAAATAATAAAAGGCGTTTTAAAAAAGTATGCTATTGTTATGACCAGCTGGTTATACGGGAAAAATGGAAAGAATTTTGTTGATACAATCATTACTAAAGCGAGAGAGACAGGGAAACTAAAGGTTGTTAACGATCAGGTAGGGTCTCCCACTTATACGAAAGACCTAACACTGGGGCTAAAAGGCTTAATAGATAGATTCGATTTTAAAAGAGGCGAGATATTTCATGTTTCCAACTCCGGCTCATGTTCATGGTACGAGTTTGCGCTTGAAATACTGAAGAATGTTCCTGGATCTGAAAATATTGCTGTTGAGCCCATCGGTTCGGAAGAGCTTGCAAGGCCCGCAAAAAGGCCGCGTTTTTCGGTTCTCGATAATAGTAAATTTGAAAAATATACGGGAATTCACATGAGGCTATGGAAAGAAGCCGTTAAAGAGTTTATTAAAGAAGATTGTTTGAAGAGAAGATAGATGAATATTTACACTAATTTAAAAAACAAAATAAAGAATAAGAAAGCCATTATTGTGGTTATTGGTCTTGGTTATGTGGGGCTTCCCATGGCTTTAGAGTTTTCAAATAAGGGTTTTAAAGTTATAGGACTTGATACAAACAAGAAAAGAATTGAAAGGTTAAAAAGGAATATTTCTTACATTAATGACATACCTTCTTCTGAAATAAAAAAGGTTTTCAGCGCGAAGAAATTCCATGTTACCAGCGATGTTTCGGCAATAAATAAATCTGATGTTATTATCGTTTGTGTTCCGACGCCTTTACGCAAGGTTAAAGATCCCGACATTTCATATGTCTTAAGCGCCGCTAGATCAATAGGTAAACATATGAAGAAAGGCCAGCTTATTATACTGGAGAGCACGACTTATCCAGGCACTACGCGCGAGGTTGTGCTTCCGGAGCTAGAGAAGGGCAGGCTGATACTGAATAAAGATTTTTTTCTTGCCTTTTCACCCGAAAGAATCGATCCAGGTAACAAAAAATATGACTTTAGAAATATCCCTAAAGTTGTCGGGGGTATTGAAAAAAAAGCCACGGAATTAAGTAAACTTGTGTATTCACAGGTTGTAAATAGAGTTATTGGAGTTAGTCAGGTCGAAACGGCAGAGGTTACAAAGCTTCTTGAAAATACTTTTAGGATCGTAAACATAGGTCTCATAAATGAGTTCGCAATGCTTTGTCATAGGCTGAAAATTGATGTATGGGAAGTAATAGAAGCGGCTAAGACAAAACCATTTGGTTTTATGCCGTTTTATCCCGGGCCAGGTATCGGAGGGCACTGTATTCCGGCTGATCCCATGTATCTTTCGTGGAAGGCAAGGAAAATAGGTTTTAAGACAAAAATGATTGACCTTGCCGCGCAGGTTAACAGGATGGCGCCTTCGTATGTGGTTTCGAGGATCGACGACCTTCTTAAAACAAAAGGTAAAAGTCTTAAAGATAAAAACATTTTTATAGTGGGTGTTACATATAAAAAAGACGTTAACGATTTAAGAGAATCGCCTGCTTTAGATATAATAGATTTGCTAAAAGAAA
>JBFZAV010000039.1:0-7014 GCA_041308745.1 Candidatus Omnitrophota bacterium
GTTTCAGGAAAAGTGGCGAGCGGTAAAAAGAAAAAACAAAGAAGCCCTCGCAAATTATATCAGGGAAAAGAACAGAATTATTGTTAACCCGGATTCAATTTTTGATGTGCAGGTTAAAAGAATTCATGAGTACAAAAGACAGGTTCTTTTCGCGCTTTACCTTATAAGCCAGTACATTAAGCTTAAAAATAACCCCAACGAGGATTTTGTCCCCACGACCGCGATTTTCGGCGGTAAGGCGGCGCCGGGATACGCAATGGCCAAGCTGATTATTAAGTTTATAAACAGTATTTCCGTGGTAATAAACGGCGATCCCCAAGTGCGAGATAAACTTAAAGTCGTGTTCTTGGAGAATTACAGCGTTTCCCTTGCCGAAAAGATTTTCCCGGCAAGCGATCTTTCGGAGCAGATTTCAACGGCCGGAAAGGAAGCTTCGGGAACGGGGAACATGAAGTTTATGCTGAATGGCGCGGTCACTATCGGCACGTGGGACGGGGCAAATATTGAAATTGCCGAAGAGGTGGGTCCGGAAAACATATTCATATTCGGGTTAAGAGCGGAAGAAATACGGAAAATCAGGGAAACCGGGTATTTCCCGAGGGATTATATAAAAAGAAATCCCATGCTTCAAGAAGTCATGTCTCTTATCCAGAGAGATTTTTTCTCGCAGGAGGAGCCGGGCATCTTTCAGGCGATTTACGATTCGCTGATCTGGCACGATGAGTACCTGATTTTTGCGGATTTTGAAGATTATCTCATAACGCACGATAAGGTTAAGGAAAATTACAAGAATAAATTTGAGTGGACCAAGAAATCTATCCTCAACACGGCTAATTCCGGCCGCTTTTCAAGCGACAGGACCATTAGAGAGTATGCCGACGAGATCTGGAAAGTTAATCATAACGGTAGATAATGGAAAATAATATAAGTAAAAACAGCAATATCCGTTTTGTGGCAATGCTGCTGATATTTTTCGGCGTGTATAATCTGATCGGAACGGGGGACTATAAGCAGTTTCTGGTTATGTTCAAAGGTCTTCCGAATTTTGCTATTTTTTCGTTGTATATTTTTACCGTTTTCTACGGTATTTGCTGCGCCTATTGCGGAGCGGCCATGCTAAGACTCGAGGATTGGGCGAGAAAAGTTATTGTTGTTTTAACAAGCGTAAGCGTTATTCTGGGATTTCTTTTAAACAAACTTGCAATGGGAAATTTCAAGACCTTTCTTTATTCGGGAAAGGCCAATGTTTCGACCGAAATGGTCGGCCAGGTTTATATTTACATTGTAATCTTCACGGCTATTGTCACAATTTTCGAACTTTTCGTAGTTTTCTTCTTTACAAGGCCCAGGATAGTTAAACAGTTTGCATGATACGCTTTTTAAAGGAGGCTAATCATGAATGTTGCGGTAATCGGAGCCTCGGATAAAAAAGATAGATATTCCTATAAGGCTCTTATGCTTCTCAAGGAAAAAGGCCATACCGTTTTTCCGGTGCATCAAAGGCTTAGAAAAATTGAAGGCATTAAGGTTTATTCTTCAATAAAAAATATTAAGGAACCCATTGATACGATCAGTCTTTATGTCAGCGAGAGCGTGTCAGGCGCCATTATCGATGATATCCTAAGCAAATCCCCGAAAAGAATAATTTTTTCTCCCGGAGCGGAAAACCCTGAACTTAAAAGAAAGGCAAGGGAAAAGGGGATAGTTGCCATTGACGCGTGCACAATAGTCATGCTTAATACGGGACAGTTTTAATAACATGGAAGGAATAATGGAAATTTTACGCAATATCGACATTAACATTTTTTACTTTATTAATAAAACATGCCAGAACAGTTTTCTCGATAAAGTAATGCCTTATATCACGTATATTGGCGGCGGTATTTTTGTTTTTACCGTAGCAGTTCTTCTGCTTGTAAATAAGGATAAACGCCGCCGCCTTACGGGCATTCTCTTAATGGCGGGAAGTACGTTTATTTATTATGTTGTCTTCGAAGCTATAAAGAAAATGGTTTCCCGCCCAAGGCCTTTTGTAACGCTGGCAAATGTTCATGTATTGTCAAAACCAGAGTCATTTTCGTTTCCATCGGCGCACAGCGCAACTGTTTTTATGGCGGCATATTTACTTTCAAGAGAGTTCAGAAAATATGACCTTCTCTTTTACTCGCTGGCAATACTCGTGGCGTTATCGCGCATTTATCTCGGCGTTCATTATCCTTCGGATGTATTGGCGGGCGCATTTTTAGGAACATTTATCGGATATATTCTTGATAGAGCCGTAAGATGAAAAAGCATTATACAATTCCGTTTTTTATTATTCATGAGGGTTGTCCCCACCAGTGTATTTTCTGCGACCAGAAAGGCATTACAGGTAAAAACAAAATAACTCCCGGCGAAATAGAGCCCACGATAAAGAGTTATCTTTCCACAATGCCCGAAGCGAAAGATGTTCATGTTGAAGTCGGATTTTTCGGCGGCACATTTACTTCACTTCCTTTATCCCGGCAGGAAGAATTTTTAAAGGCCGTTCAGTCTTATATCGCAAGCGGGAAAATAAAAGGGATAAGGCTATCAACAAGGCCTGATTCGATAGATAGTGAAAAATTAAGCCTCTTAAAAAAATATAATGTCGGAACAATCGAGCTCGGCGTTCAGTCGATGTCGGATAAAGTATTAAAAGCGTCAGCGAGGGGCCATACAAAAGAAGATACAATAAAAGCGTCAAAACTGATATTGGAAAAAGGGTTTACTCTTGCGCATCAAATGATGCTGGGGCTTCCCGAAAGCACGGAAGAGGACGAATATTATACGGCGCTTCAGGCAAAAAAGCTTGGCGCTACGGAGGCCAGGATTTATCCGCTTTTAGTTATTAAAAATACGCCTTTAGCGGACCAGTGGAAAAACAAAAAATACATGCCGCTTGAAGAAGGCGAGGCAATTAAAAGATCCGCCAATTTAATTCTCTATTTTGAACTGAGCAACATTACCGTTTTACGCTGCGGTCTTCACGCATCGAAGTCTCTTATGGACGGGGAAGAGTATCTTGCCGGGCCGTTTCACCAGTCTTTCAGGCAAAGGTGCGAAAGTTATATTTTTTCCGTAATGTTAAAGAATATTTTTAATGAAAACAAAAAGAATATTTCCAAAATATTGTTTAATCCCAAAGATGAGCCGTACATATTCGGATATAAATCCGAAAAAACTGATTTTAATAAAGATCTTTTCGCCCCCGACAAAGAAATTCCGAAGGGCGGTCTTATTGTTCATGCAAAAAGCGGTATTTTTCAAATAACAAGACAAGGGGCGGCGATGAAAATCCTGCCGGAGGCGCTAAAATGCTGATTATTCACGATAAAAGATTGCCGGAAGCATATAAGAAAAAAATCAAAGAGAAAATTCCAAGCGCTGAACTTTATGCCTTTGGATCAAGCGATGATCCATATTTTAATGATGTATACGAATCAATAGCGTATCATCCGGATATTTATTTTTTCCAGCTTGATAGAGAACGGGTTATACACGCGCCGTCTATTCCCGAAGAGGAGCTTGAAGTTTTAAGAAAGAAAGGCATAAAGCTCGTAAAAGGTGATAAAGATCCATGGTCGACTTACCCGGCGAGCGCAAGGTTTAATGCCGCAAGGGTTGGTAAATATATTTTTCATAATTTGGATCTCACGGATCCCGTAATTATTGAATACGCCGATAAGAATCATCTTAAACTTGTTAATATTGCTCAAGGATATGCAAGGTGTAATATTGTTCCTGTTTCGGAGAATGCTATTATTACTGCCGATCAGGGCATAATAGAAGCGGCATTTAATGAGGGGCTTGATGTAGGCGAGTTGTGGAGAGAGCCCGTACTTCTTCCCGGCGAGGAGTATGGTTTTATAGGCGGCTCTTGCGGGGTTTTTCCCGATGGAACATTACTTTTTTTGGGAGACATAAACACGCATCGGGGAGCCGAAATTATTAAAGATTTTTTAAAAAAACATGATATCATGTATTTTTCTTTGGAAGGTTTGCCGCTCTATGACGCTGGGAGCTTACTGATTTTTTAATTGGGCTTACAGGTAAGGAAAGGAATACTCGAATGAAACAGGAAGATTTTATGCTTTTAGCTATAGAAGAAGCCTACCAGGGCCTAAAAGAAGGCGATGGAGGTCCATTCGGGGCCGTGCTTGTTAAAAACGATAAGGTGGTGGCGAAAAGTCACAACAAAGTTTTGAAGACTCTCGACCCGACCCAGCACGCAGAAATCAGGGCCATTCAGGAAGCATCAAAAAAACTTAATGCGTTTGATTTATCGGGCTGCGAAATTTATACAACAACCGAACCATGTCCAATGTGCTTTTCCGCCATCCACTGGGCGAGAATAGGAAAGATTTATTATGGGACCACAATAGAAGACGTCCAGAAAAGGGGCTTTAACGAGCTTGCAATTCCGGCCAAAAAAATGAAGAGGGAAGGTTTTTCCAACGTCGAAATCATAGGCCCGGTCTTAAAAGAGAAATGCGAAGAACTCCTAAAATACTGGGACGCCTTACCGAATAAGCAAGTCTACTAGTTATAAGGATTAAGAATTAAGGATTAAGTCCCGGACTTGGGGGGAATCTAAGTCCGGGGTTTTTTTAATTGGCGGGTGGCACGGTAATAGCGTGAGCGGGCGGATCCACACCGGGCGGAGGGGCCCGCGAATGCTTTTACCGTGACAGGTCCCGCCAATATACGAATCCGCAATTCGATGTCCCTTGACCCTATTTGGCTATTCTTGCTATAATATTAAAATTCATTATCTATTTTTATTATGCAATGTCTTATAGCTTACGGCCTACGGCTTACAGCTTAAAAAAGGAGGAAGCAATGACTGGTGGAATTACCGCAATAAATGAAAAGATAGCGAAAGAGAGTGTTTTTATCGACGATTTAGTCGCCGAGATACGGAAGGTTATTATAGGACAGAACTATATGATTGAGCGACTGCTTGTCGGGCTCTTGGCAAACGGCCACGTTTTAATTGAAGGTGTGCCGGGTTTGGCGAAAACAATGTCGGTCAGGGTGCTCTCGGCGGCGATTAGCACAAAGTTTCAGCGCTTGCAGTTTACCCCCGATCTTTTGCCTGCCGATCTTATCGGTACGCTGGTTTATAATCCCAAAGACGGCGAGTTTACAACAAAAAAAGGCCCTATATTCGCGAATATCATATTGGCCGATGAAATTAACAGAGCCCCCGCAAAAGTGCAGAGCGCCCTTTTAGAGGCCATGCAGGAGCGGCAGGTTACCATCGGCGAAAATACATTTAAACTTGATGAGCCTTTTCTTGTTCTTGCCACACAGAACCCTATTGAGCAGGAGGGAACATATCATCTTCCCGAAGCTCAGGTCGACAGGTTTATGCTCAAGCTCAATATCGGATATCCGTCCAAAGAAGAAGAGCATGAGATACTTAAAAGAATGTCGTTCACCGATGTAAAACTTGATGTAAAACCCGTTGTTTCTCCCAAAAAAATATTAGACGCGAGAAAGATCGTCAACGAAGTGTATATCGATGAAAAGATAGAAAAATATATTCTCGATATAGTTTTTGCCACGAGATACCCGAAGAACTACGGCCTGAAAGATCTGGAGGGCCTGATAGAATACGGCGCTAGCCCGAGGGCAAGCATATACCTGACCCTGGCGGCCAAAGCATATGCCTTTGTCCAGAGAAGGGGTTACGTGACTCCGCAGGATGTTAAGTCCATCGGGCAGGATGTATTGCGGCACAGAGTTATTCCAAGTTACGAGGCGGAAGCGGAAGAAAAAACCTCCGATGATATCGTAAAAAGAGTTTTTGAGGAAATAGAAGTACCATAACAGGCTCGATCATCGTATATAGTATATCGTATATCGAAGTAGTAAAGTCGACATACGACATACGACATACGAAATACGAAACTATGATTTCAAAAGACTTAATCAAAAAGGTCAGACGAATTCAGATTACAACCACGAAAAAAGTTACCGATGTTTTCGCGGGCAGGTATCATAGTGTGTTTAAGGGCGTCGGTATGGAGTTCGACGAGGTCCGGGAATACATGCCGGGCGACGAGATAAGGGCCATCGACTGGAACGTTACCGCGCGCATGGGACATCCTTTTATTAAAAAGTTTGTTGAAGAAAGAGAACTAACCATCATGCTTCTTCTGGATGTTTCCATGTCGCAGAGATTCGGAACCAAAGAACGCCTTAAAAGCGATCTTGCGGCTGAGCTGTGTTCTGTTTTTGCTTTTTCCGCGATACAGAACAATGACAGGGTCGGGGCGATGCTCTTTACGGACAAGGTGGAAAGGTTTATCCCCCCGCGTAAGGGCGTAAAACATGTGCTCAGGGTTATAAGGGAAGCGCTTGAAAATAAACCCCAAGGAACAAAAACTGATATTAATAAAGCCCTTGAGTATTTGAACCGCATTATAAAACGGAGAGTCATAACTTTTATTATTTCTGATTTCTTTTCGGATAACTATAAAAAAATGTTATCCGTCACCAATAAACGGCATGACGTTATCGCGGTTACCATAAGCGATCCCGTCGAGAAGGAAATACCGGATGTCGGAATAATGAATTTTTATGATGCCGAAACCGGACAGATAAAACTGGTTGATACCTCAAACGCGGAGAATCGTAAAATTTATCTTAAAGATGCCGCAAAGTTAGCTAAAGAAAGAAAAGAGATTTTCAGGTCCTGTAAAGTAGACAATATCGAAATAGATACAGTTGCGCCGTATATTCAGCCGCTGATGAGATTTTTCAAGCTTCGAGAAAGACGCCTCATCAGAGGAAGATAATTAGTCGCTAGTGGCTAGTCGCGAGTGGAGTTTATGATAAACAAAATAAAATTCTATTTTTTGCTGCTCATTCTGACATTTACCTTAACTTCCTTTGCGGAAGAAAAGGCGGAGTTTACTTCAGCCGTGGATAAAGAAAAAGTCTATATCGGCGATGAGATAACGCTAAAGGTCGAGGCAAAGTCCGCCA
>JBFZAV010000040.1:0-2571 GCA_041308745.1 Candidatus Omnitrophota bacterium
TTTTCACACAAAAGGTCTCGTAGACCTCATGAAGCAGAATGAAATATCCTACCTTGTTATCGCCCCAAAATTTGAAAAGGGCAAGAAAAGACCCTACATGGCTATTCTTACAAAAAAGAAAAAGGCGTACGAAAAAGTTTTAGAAACAGGGAAGTATCAGATTGTTGTGAGGGCGTATTTTGATCATAACAGGGAAGATATTCTTGAAGAGCTTATTCTTTTAAACTTAACCGAAGCTGTTAGCCGCGGTAAGAATTGGAAGGACGAAGCGGTATGGTGGGCTAATCTTTATGGAAAAGAAATTGAAAAACTTAAAATAACAAATCCGGAAAGAGCCGAAAAATGCATAAGTATCGGAGAATTTGCTGAAAAATTTCAGTGCCTTACTATAGAAGAATATAATGGCGACATTTATTGCGGTAAGTTGATAGACGGTGAAACGGTGATTTTTAAAAGAACTCGTGATAAAGGCGGCAGATTAGAATCCCCCCAACCAGTGCCGCCTCACGAGACTCCTTTGCCCGTTATAGAGAGCCTGGAAAAAATGGCCGCCGCCAAAGACGTGATTATGGAGGCGCTTACAGTCAATGGATATGCCCCGTTCTTTCTTAACGGCAAAATAAATAGGGATAAGCCTGTTTTGGCTGTTCACAGGATCGACAAAATAGGAGATGCTATTCAAGCCATTGCCAGAGGCGCTGAAATGCTCGAAGTTGACGTACAGCTCACGAAAGACGGAATTCTAATAGCATATTGGGGGGGCGAAATAGGGAAAAAGAAAGTTTTTGAACAGACCTTTGAAGAAATCAGAGAACAGAAACGGGAAATTTTAAAAATAGAAGATTTATTTGCACTTGCGAAAGGAAGAGTGGCGCTCAGTCTTGATATTAAAGATTGGTCGGATGACATTTCGGGATATAAAGAGGCCGTAGTAGAGAAGCTTAATGATCTTATTGTAAAGTATGACATGGCGAGCGACGTTTTTGCGTCAACCTTTAACCCGGAGTACCCCACTCTTTTAAAGGAAAAAAACCCTGAAATAAATATCGGCATTTCGCTCCATAATAACATGAAAACGGAGCACATGCTCGAGCACTATATTAGCGAAGCCAAGAAAAGAAAAGCCTCGGGAATAGCTTTTTATCCAAGCCAGCTGAGCAACGAAGTAATTAAAAGAGTGAGAGAAGAAGGATTATTAGTTGTGCTTAATGCCGGAGAAGTTACAAGCGGCGATTATGATGTTTTAACGAATATAGATTTAACCTATGTTGATTTAAAAGATTTTATCGATTATAAAACTTTCACGGAAAGCCCGCAGGAAATGGCCAAAGGCATTAACAGTCAGCTGGAAGAACAATATGACGGCATGAAGGTTTTGCCGGGCAGGCTTAATAAGGCCAGCATAACGGGGTTAAAAAAATATTTCGATTTTACGGAAGGAGAATGGGACTGGAAGCAGGGCGACGGGATAACGCTTGGGGCATATCTTGATCTTGAAGGCGGAGCTTTAGGCAACATGGACGAGGTTCTTAATCAGCTTAAGGGCGTTGAACCCGATAAGAGTAAGCTTTATCTGCAGAAACATAGAAATATGTTCGTTACCGTTGTGAGGGACATAATACCAAATAGCGATAAAGTAAACCTTCTGGGTGGGGATGAAAAAGAAGATGCAAAAAGAAGAGATGAGATCCTGAAAAAACTCAGAGAAGCGGCCGCGGGAGGAAAGAGCGCAAGCGTCAAATTCTTCTATAAAGACCTAACGATAACATCGAGGGGCGATATTATGCTGCTCGGGTATGTGAACGATTCCAATCTTTTTGACTTGAGGGATAAAATAAAGGAAAGCGACCTGCAGGAAACTTTGCGAAAGTTAAGGGAAGACCCGAGTTATCTTTTGTGGTACACGGATATTGTTCATGTGACTATAGGAAGAATTTTTGATGAAAACCTGACGGATGAAAAACTTGAAGCGTACAGAGCATGCATAGAAAATTTACGAAACCAGAAAGATGAGAACGGAAACGATAAAGTTCTTTTTGATCTTACAATAAATGAAATTGGGATTTTTAACCAACGCGGCGAAACAAATGAAGTAAGGCACAGGGGCGAAGCGCCGATTATTATGGGCGAAAAGCGAGAAGCCGGGGAAGAAAAGCAAGAAGGAGCCGGCCCGGCGCTGGTGAGTTTTGTCCCATGGCCTGTTTTGCTGCCTATTCTAGGTATGGCTGAGATGAACGCTTTCCTTGTAGGGATTCTTGCGGTTGGTTTCGCAGGAGTTATTTATTATGCCCTTAAGGTTATGGGCAAAATAAATTCGCGCAAAGAGCTCGGAGAATCAGAGGCTTTATTTGCGGCAATAACGACGCCCGTAGCCGTTTTGGGACTTTCTATGATTTTGCTGATTCAAATTGCAAAGATTGCGCCGTTATTAATAGCGATTCCCACGGTTTATTATTTTGTAGTACCCGTATTTGCGGGCGGAATAATTTATTGGGCGATAAGAAAGAATATTGAGATAAAAGCAATAATAAAAGTGTACCCCGAGCTCACATATGCCGAAGCATTCACATA
>JBFZAV010000041.1:0-4906 GCA_041308745.1 Candidatus Omnitrophota bacterium
ATTTAAAAAATAAAGCCATGGGACTACTTGAAAAGGTTAGATTGGAGCATCGGTTTAACCATAAACCGGCTGAACTTTCGGGGGGAGAGGCCCAGAGGTGCGCTATTTCAAGAGCCTTAATTAATTCGCCGAAGGTTTTATTTTGCGATGAACCTACGGGCAATGTGGATTCTGAAATGAGCAGGGAAATCTACGACCTTATTTACAATATCAGCGTGGATGAGAACATGGCCGTCGTGGTTGTTTCGCACCAGCAGGTTGCAACTTCATTTGCCGACAGCGAATATTACATGAGAGACGGCGAGCTAAAAAAAATTTCGGATTTAGCGAACATAAAAGTTTCAGAAATAAATATTTAAAGAAAGGGTATTATGGGAAATAAAATTTATTTGGATGGCAAATTTGTTGAAAAAGAAGACGCCAAAGTTTCGATATTTGACCATGGCGTTTTATACGGAGACGGTGTTTTTGAAGGCATAAGGTCTTACAATAGAATAGTGTTCCGCCTCAAGGAACATATGGACAGGCTCTATGAAAGCGCCGAGTCCATAAGGCTTACAATACCCCTTTCAAAGAAAGAGTTTACGGACGCAATTGTTGAAGCCCTTAAAATTAACAATCTGAATAATGCTTACATAAGAGCTGTTGTTACGAGAGGCCCGGGCGATTTGGGGCTCGATCCCAGAAAGTGCCCGAAAGCGACTGTTTTTATCATAGCGGATAAAATCAAACTTTATCCCGAAAGTTATTATAAAAACGGTCTGCCGATTATTCTGGCAAAGACTAGAAGAAATCATCCGATTACGCTGGATCCGAGGATAAAGTCGTTAAATTATCTGAATAATATTCTGGCAAAAATTGAAGCTATCGACGCCGGAACGGAAGAAGCCCTTATGCTTACAATGGAAGGGTACGTTGTTGAGTGTACCGGCGATAACATTTTTATAGTTAAAAACGGAAGGCTGATAACCCCGCCGTCCGAGATAGGGGCTCTTGAAGGCGTAACGCAGGACGCGGTTATCAGGCTCGCAAAGAAAAGGGAAATAGAAACCGAATTTAAAAGAATGTTTCCGGATGAAATTTTTAAGGCGGATGAATGTTTTTTGACGGGAACGGCCGCTGAAATTATCCCTGTTATTAAAATTGATGATAAAACTATCGGAAACGGAAAGCCGGGTCCGATGACGAAACAGCTTCTTGCCGATTTTAAGGAAGTTGTAAAGACTGACGGAGTTGCGTATTAAGTGGGAAGTGAGAAGTGGGAAGTGAGAAGTGAGAAGTGGGAAGTGGGAAGTGGGAGATAAAAGGGTCGAAGGGATAAGGGTCAAGCCGAAAGGAGAAATATGAAATGTGAAGTATGCAAAGAAAGGGAGGCGACGGTACATCTTACCGAAGTTATAAACGATAAGATAACCAAGCTTCATCTTTGTGAAACATGCGCTAAAGAAAAAAGCGATGAAATGCAGTCTCATTTCGGTGTAACGGATCTTCTGTCGAGCCTCATGGAAATGGGGCCCGGGATAGGCGATGAGCCTTTTAAAGTTAAGACCATGCCCAAATGTTCCGGCTGCGGCATGACATATTACGATTTTCAGAAAAAAGGAAAACTTGGCTGCGGCAAATGCTATGAAAAGTTCGGGAAAAACTTGAGTGATCTCCTCCGAAAAATTCACGGTTCCGACAGGCATGTGGGAAAAATGCCGTTTAAGGGCGAGAAGACTGTGGAAGACCAGGAAGTTTTGAAAAGCCTCAAGAACGAGCTCAATCAGATGGTCCTTCTTGAGGAGTTTGAGAAAGCGGCGGTCTTAAGGGACAGGATAAAGGCGCTTGAAGAGAAAATGGACGGCATGACGAATGAGAATTAATCTGGATAAATTTGTTAACAATAAATGCGAATGGCTGAGGGGCGAAGGGCCCAAATCCAATATTGTTGTGTCAACAAGGGTAAGAGTCGCGAGAAACCTTGACGGCCATGTTTTTTTTAACTGGGCCGACGAAAAACAGAAGGAAAAAGTTCTGGATGTCGTGAAAAAAGCCATCAAGAGAAGTCAGTTTCTGAAAAATATGATTTTTATAGACATGAAGGATACTACCGAACTTGACAGGCAGTTTTTGATAGAAAGACATCTTATGAGCCACGATCACGCGCAGGACGTAACTTACAAGGGCCTCACTTTTGATGATAAGGAAATCGTAAGCATCATGATAAACGAGGAAGACCATATAAGGCTCCAGGTGATGCAGTCCGGATTTAATTTGATGGAGGCCTGGAGGATAGTTGATGACATCGATACGGATTTGAGCCATTATTTAACATTCAGTTATTCAAATAAGTACGGATATTTAACAAGTTGTCCGACAAATACGGGCACGGGCTTAAGGGCTTCCGTGATGCTGCACTTAGCGGCTCTTGTGATAACCGACCAGATAGAAAATGTTTACAAGGCCATTTCAAAGCTTGGCCTTACGATGAGGGGTTTTTTCGGCGAAGGCACTGAAGCGTTCGGAGATTTTTTTCAGATCTCCAATCAGGTCGCGCTTGGCCATTCGGAGATGGACATAATTGATAACCTTGAAAAGGTTATCAATAAAATTATCGAAAAAGAAGAAGTTACAAGAGATATGCTGAAAGTAAAAAAGAACGGCGAAATGGCCGACAGGATTTCGCGCTCTTACGGCACGCTTAAAAGCGCGAAGATCATAACTTCCAGAGAGACAATAAGGCTTCTTTCGGATGTAAGACTTGGGATAGATCTTGGTTTCATAACCGATATAAACATGAAAACCATAAATGACATACTGCTTTTAATGCAGCCGGCGCATTTACAGGAGATTAATCATTCGCCGATAGGCCCGCGCGAAAGAGACATAAAAAGAGCGGATTTGATTAAAGAAAAATTAAATACATGATAGACGATATTTAAAATACAAGGAGGAATACTTTATGCCAGCGTTCAACAAATTTACTGAGAGAGCCAGAAAGGTTATTCTTTTAGCAAAAGAGGAAGCCAGAAGGTTTAATCACGATTATATCGGCACCGAGCATATCCTCCTGGGTCTTGTGAAAGAAGGCGAAGGCGTTGCCGCCGCCGTTCTTACAAGTCTGGGTTTGGATTCCGAAAACATCAAGGGCGAGGTGGAAAGGCTCGTGCAGCCGGGGGTTGAAAATCCCGTGCAGGGAGATATACCGTTTACTCCGAGGGCAAAAAAGGTTATTGAACTTGCCATGGACGAAGCGAGAAATCTCGGGCACAACTATATCGGGACGGAGCATCTTCTTCTCGGGCTGATCCGGGAAGGCGAAGGCGTTGCGAGCCAGGTGCTTTTAAATATGGGGCTCGATTTAAAGAGCGTAAGAGAGGAAGTTTTGAATCTTCTTGGCTCTTCTGTGCCGGGTTACTCCTTAAGCGCGGAGGCAAAACGAAAAAAGAAGACGAAAACTCCCGCGCTTGATTCTTTTGCGAGAAATCTTACCGAAATGGCCGAAGACGGCACGCTCGATCCGGTTATCGGACGAGAAAAAGAAATTCAGCGCGTTGTTCAGATACTTGCGCGCCGCAAGAAAAATAACCCGGTTCTTATAGGCGAAGCCGGTGTGGGAAAAACGGCCATTGTTGAGGGCCTCGCGCAGAAAATTTACGAGGGCGATGTGCCGGAGATACTTGTTAACAGAAGGCTTCTTATATTGGATCTCGCTATGATGATTGCCGGCACGAAGTACAGGGGCCAGTTTGAGGAAAGAATTAAGGCCGTAATGAAAGAGATAAAAGAGGCCCCGGATGTTATTGTTTTTATCGACGAAATACACACGCTTGTCGGAGCCGGCGGGGCCGAAGGCGCGATTGACGCGTCCAATATGCTTAAACCGGCCTTACAGAGGGGCGAGTTTCAGTGCATAGGCGCCACAACGCTTGATGAATACAGAAAAAACATTGAAAAGGATCCGGCTCTCGAAAGAAGGTTTCAGCCTGTAGTGGTTGATCCGCCGACAGCCGAGCAGACTTACGAGATATTGAAGGGGCTTCGCGACAAATACGAGGCGCACCACAAAATTAAATATACCGACAAGGCGCTTGAAGCCGCGGCGAAATTATCGGATAGGTACATAAGCTCAAGGTTTCTGCCGGATAAGGCGATAGACCTGATTGATGAAGCCGGTTCAAAAGCAAAATTATCAACTATGATCCTGCCGCCGGAACTTAAAGAGGAAGAAAAGAAAATTGAGGAGTTCAAGAGGGAAAAAGAAGAAGCCGTAAAAAATCAGGATTTTGAAAAGGCGGCGAACTTCAGGGACGCCGAAAGAAAGGCGCGCGAAAAGCTGGACTCAACCCGCCAGGAGTGGAAGAGCTCCCAGACAAAGAAGGAAGTTATTGTTGACGAGGACGATATCGCGACAATCGTTTCCGACTGGACGGGAATTCCCCTTGTGAAGGTTGAGGAGCATGAAACAGATAAGTATCTGAAACTCGAAGAGGGTCTTAGAGCGGGTGTTGTAGGCCAGGATGAAGCCATAAGCGCCATAGCTCACGCCGTAAGGCGTTCAAGGGCCGGAATAAAAGATCCAAGAAGGCCGATAGGCACATTTATATTTTTGGGACCAACCGGTGTCGGAAAAACTCTTCTAGGTAAAAAACTTGCCGAGATAATGTTCGGCAATGAAGACGCGATAATACAGATAGACATGTCCGAGTATATGGAAAAGTTTAACGTCTCAAGGCTTGTAGGCGCGCCTCCCGGGTATGTTGGTTACGAGGAGGGCGGACAGTTGACGGAAAAGGTAAGAAGAAAACCCTATTCGGTTGTGCTTCTTGACGAAATTGAAAAGGCGCACCCGGATGTTTTCAATATACTTCTTCAGGTGCTGGAAGACGGAAGACTTACGGATTCTTACGGAAGAAAGGTAAGC
>JBFZAV010000042.1:0-7765 GCA_041308745.1 Candidatus Omnitrophota bacterium
ATCCGTCCTGTCGCTCAAGTTTATCTGGGGAACTAATTTGGATGAGGCCTCGAACGATATAAGAGATCGTATCGATCGCACCAAGCGCCTCTTGCCTGACATTCCGGACGAAATGGATGCGCCCTTTATTTTTAAGTTCAACACGTCGATGATACCCATAGTTTTTGTCGGGATTACCGCCGAAGAAAGTTATCCCGAGCTTTTCGATATGATAGACAAAAGAGTGGGAGATCCGTTAAGACAACTTCCGGGCGTCGGCACCGTTCAGCTTAATGGCGGGCTTGAGAGACAGATAAATGTATGGCTTGACCGCCAGAGAGTAGAAGGATACGGCTTTTCCGTGCTTGACGTGCTAACAGTTCTCAAGGCCGAGAATGTGACACAGCCGGCGGGCAGTCTTAAATCGGGGCTTACCGACTATCTTCTACGCGTTCCCGGGGAATTTAGAACACCCGAAGATATTAACACCGTAATATTAGGCAGACGCAACGACAAAATGGTTTATCTTAAGGATGTCGCTACAGTTGAGGACGGGTTCAAGGAAACGACTGAGAATATACGCATCAACCGGAAACCCGGGCTTATGATGATCATCCAGAAACAAACGGGAACTAACACTGTTGAGGTCGCGAATAGGGTAAAAAAGAAAATAGATGAACTAAAACCAATGCTCCCTCCGGATGTCGGGATGGAAGTAATTATGGATACGTCCCAGGACATAGTCAATTCGCTGGATTCTCTTAAGTCAACCGTTTGGGTTGGCGGTGTTCTTGTCATTATTGTAGTCTGGTTTTTCTTGAGGCAATTCAAGCCGAGCCTGATAATAGCTCTTACGATACCGTTCTCGCTCCTCATAGCCTTTATATATTTATTCTTAAGCGGCAAAACGATCAACGTAATAAGTCTTTCGGCGCTCACTATAGCTATAGGAATGGTTGTGGATAACGCCATTGTTATCGTGGACAATGTATATAGGCATCTGGAGAGCGGCAAGAGGCCGCAAGAAGCGGCCATATTCGGCGCGTCAGAGATGTTTCTTTCGGTAGCCGCCTCAACACTGACGACAGTCGTTGTGTTTCTTCCGATGATGTTTATAACCGGTATTGTCGGTATTATGTTTGGGGAACTAGCAGTTATAATCACGGCGACACTTATAGGTTCGCTCTTCACGGCGGTAACCTTCAGCCCCATGCTTTGCTCAAAGATGCTTAAATACGGCGCGGCGCCTGTATATGAAACGGCGCAAAAAGTTTCTGGTCATACCGCTTGGACCATTGAACGGCTGAATGACCGACGCAAATACTTTTTTGTAAAATTTTATACCCTTTCAGAAAAATGGTTCACTGCGTGGGAGAACGGCTATGCTAGAGCGCTTGGATGGTGTCTTAACCATAAAAGGACCGTCATATACGGATTTTTAGGCACTTTCATATTGAGCCTTTTTCTTACCAGGTTTGTCGGGAATGAATTCGCGCCTGAAGAAGATACGGGTGACCTCAGAGTTACGATAAGCCTGCCCATGGGTACAAGGGTCGAAGAGTCGGAGAAGGTCGGAAAAAGACTTGAGGAAATACTTCAGAAATATATTCCAGAAGTAAAGAGCGCTTACGTGCGCAGCGGCCAGGCGAGAAGCGGCATGAGTGTTATCTTTAACAGGGCTTCCGGATCTCACCTTGTTTACGCCGGCGTAAAATTGGTCCCAAAGACCGAGAGAAAACGTTCTGTCAATGAGGTCGCGCAGGTCTTGCGTAACAAAATAATGGAAATTCCCGGGGTTATTAAACTTGACGTAGGCACCGGCAACCCGATCGGCAGGATGATTACCGGTATGGGCGGGAAAAGCATCCAGGTGGAGATTGTGGGCAATTCTTTTGAGGATACAAATACTGTCGCCGCAAAGATAAAAGAAATTATGGAAAGCACCCCGGGCGCCGTTGATGCGAGCATTACACGTGATATGAACAAGCCCGAGATAGAGATCAACGTTGACAGGGAGAAGGCATCGGCCCTTGGTCTTAGTATGAAAACCATAGCCGACAGCGTTAAAACCTATATGGAAGGATCGAGCGCCACGAAATACCGCGAAAAAGGTGAAACATATGATATTTATGTTCGCCTCGACGAAAAATCTCGTTCTAATCCTGAAGACCTCGAACAGCTTACATTTGTCTCGCCGTTTACGGGTGAAAGAGTAAGGCGGTTTACCGGCGAACAGATAAAACTCGGCAACATCGCGGAAATTTCAGAAATTTCAGGCCCTGTCGAAATAGAGCGCTTAAACCGCGAAAGGGTTGTCTATGTTGAGTGCAACATCTATAGACGTTCGATGGGTAAAGTCATTGAGGACATCAAAAGAAAAGCAAGCGATCTGCCGCTCCCGGCTGATGTCACGATAAATTTCGGCGGTGAAGCCGAAGAACAAGGGAAGGCGTTCAAGGACCTTTCATTATTACTTCTTCTTGGTATAGCCCTTGTTTATATGGTCATGGCGGCGCAGTTTGAGTCGCTTATTGATCCTTTTATTGTAATGTTCGCCATTCCATTTACGTTTACGGGAGTAATACTGGCTTTTCTTATAACCGGAACTACGCTTAGCATAATATCGTTCCTTGGCATAGTCATGCTTATGGGTATAGTTGTGAATAACGCCATAGTTCTCATAAGCTACATTAACATATTAAGGGCAAGGGGACATGTTCTTATGGAGGCCGTAACCATGGCGGGAAAACACAGGCTTAGGCCTGTTCTTATGACAACAATTACCACGCTGGTCGGGCTCCTTCCGCTTGCGCTTTCACGCGGGGAAGGTTCAGAAACCTGGCAGCCGCTTGGTATAACGATGATAGGCGGGCTTACGGTTTCGACGTTTATAACGATGCTTTTTGTTCCCACAATGTACGCAGTGTTCGAGCAAAAATTAAAGAGTAGAAAGAATAATAAAAAGGCATGACGCTGTGAAGGAGGCCGCTTTGAAGACGAAGATGGTGATGATAGCATATAACGAAGCGATTGATGTCGAGGTTATGGAGATTCTCGAAAGATGCGCGATGAAAAATTACACCAAAGTGCTGGGCGCTTTTGGAAAGGGCAATACTTCCGGCACACATTACGGCGACGATATCTGGCCCGGCAGGAATAATGTCCTTTACGTGGCTTGCGGCGAAAAGGACGCTGCGCAGATACTTTGCTGCACTAAAGAACTCCGTAAAAGACTCGGAAAAGAAGGTATCAAGGCCTTTGTTTGGAACCTTGAAGATATGACCTGCTGATCCACCGTTTGCCCCTTATGATAGCAGTTGACACAGCATTTGCTTGGAGATAAAATACCATCTTTATCCAAAATGAATTCCCGATTGTTTTTCTTTCCCCGCATTTCTTTAGTGTTTTATTATAGGAGGAATTTTATGGCGCGTAATAAGGTGTTATCACTGGCGGCGATTTTATTGTTTTTCTTCTTTTTCGCGTGTTCCACAGCTTCGGCCGCTGAGACTGGAGCCGATTCAGAACTCGTGTCGCGCACAGCAAGGCTGGTATTACAGGTAAGCATTATACTTTTTGCGGCATGGGCGGGCGGCGCCCTTTTTAACAAGTTTGGCCTTCCTTCTGTTCTCGGCGAGGTTCTCTCCGGAGTCATAATAGGACCGTATCTTCTCGGAAGCATTACGCTCCCGACTTTTCCTTCGGGGGTTTTTCCTCTTTATGAAGGGTTTCCAGTCTCACCGGAACTATATGCGCTCTCTGTTATAGCCTCAATACTCCTCCTTTTTCTTGTGGGCGTTGAGACCGATGTGGATCTACTTTTTCGTTTTTCTGTTGCGGGCCTTGTGGTGGGTATTGGTGGTGTTGTAGTGAGCTTTGTGGCGGGCGCGGGGCTGGGTTTATTTTTTGTACGGCAATTTTATGGCGGAACTATAAGTTTCACACATCCGATTCCTCTTTTTCTGGGTGTTGTTTCTACGGCCACCTCGGTCGGAATAACGGCAAGGATCCTGTCTAACCGCAAGAAGCTCGACTCACCGGAAGGCGTGACCATTATTTCGGCCGCCGTAATTGATGATGTTCTCGGCATCATAGCGTTCGCCGTAGTTATAGGCATCATACGAAGCGGCCATGTTGTATGGCACGATGTGTCGCTTGTTTCGCTTAAAGCGATTTCTATATGGCTTTTTTTTACAATTGCGGGCCTTGCGCTATCAAGACACTTGAGCCGTTTTCTAAAAAGCTTTGAAGACAGGCCGATGATCGCTGTAATGAGTTTCGCTCTCGCGCTTTTACTAGCCGGTATATTCGAAAAATCGGGATTAGCGATGATAATAGGGGCCTATGTTATGGGTATATCCCTTTCGAGGACAGATATAAAATTTGTAATACAGGAAAACCTGAGCGCGTTGTACAGATACTTCATTCCTCTTTTTTTCTGCGTAATGGGGATGCTGATAAATATCAATGAACTCTTGCGTCCGGAAATTATTCTTTTTGGCCTCATCTATTCTGCTCTTGCGGTAGCGTCAAAATTTGTAGGATGCGCTCTTCCGGCGCTTTTTATGAACTTTAACTTTCGTGGAGCGGCCCGCATAGGAGTCGGCATGGTTCCGCGCGGCGAGGTCGCTTTGATCATATCCGGAATAGGCCTTGCAATGGGCGTTGTGCCACATGATGTTTTTAGTTTAGCTGTGGGAATGACATTTATCACCACACTTATAACTCCGCCAATGCTGGATGTTATGCTTAAATCCGATAAACCCGTTCTTCGCAAAGAGGAGGGCATGAAAAGGGAAATTAAAATCATAAAATATGCCCTTCCTAATTCGGAAACAACGGAGCTTATCCTTGAAAAGGTTATAAACGCCATGGAAAGCGAAGGCTTTTTTGTACACTGTGTGGATCTTTCCGAAAATCTTTACCAAATACGAAAGAATGATATGTTTCTTTCCTTAAGGCGCAATCCGGAAGAATTGGTGTTTGAATGTTCAGATAGTGATGCCCCCTTCGTTAATACGGTTTTTTATGAGATCATAGCCGAAATCGAAGAACTGATGAAGCGCCTTGAAACGGTTGCCGATAAAAGAAAGATCGGAAAGCATATCTTTGATGATGTGTCTTCAAACGGAAAAGAACACATGAAAATTTTACAGATCATAAAGCCCGGAGCGGTTACGATAGATTTAAAAGGAACTACTAAGGAAGAAATAATTTCGGAACTCGTGGATCTTCTTATTAAGTCCGGGCAGCTTCCTCGGGGAAAACGGGAAGAAGTTTTGAGCGATATAATGGAGAGGGAAAGAACAATGTCCACGGGAATGCAGGAAGGGATAGCCATGCCGCATGTAAAAACCTTGGCCGTAGATCATCTGGTATCCGGAATAGGCATAAAGAAAATAGGGATTGATTTTGATTCTTTGGATAAAAAGCCGTCGAATATTTTTATTATCACTTTGGCGCCCAAGAACAATCAGAATCCATATTTACAATTCATGGGAGATATTACCAGGGTCTTGATAAAGGCCGATAGCCGTGAAAAAATGCTGTCCGCGTCGAGCGATGCCGAACTTTATACTTGTTTTTCGTCTTTGTCCGCCAGCTGAGTGTTTCGTTATTGACAGGCCCTGTGAATTAGCATAGAATTAAGCCTCTCCCAAGCGCTTGAGCCTGGAAAGACGAGGAGTTCTTATACCACAAGGTTAAGAAATCTTAATCTTGTGGTTTTTATTTAATAAGGAATAAAATTAATATGACGAATCAGAAAAGAAGAAAAGATGTAAGGAATATTGCCATTATAGCTCACGTAGACCACGGGAAGACTACACTTGTTGACGCGCTTTTAAAATATACCGGGGCGTACGCGTTCAAGGAAGGCGAAGTTACAATAATGGATTCCAACCCCCTGGAGAGGGAGCGAGGTATTACTATTTTTTCAAAAAACGCATCCCTTGAATATAAAGGGGTGCAGTTAAATATTGTTGATACCCCGGGGCACGCGGATTTCGGCAGCGAAGTAGAGCGAATATTAAAAATGGTTGATGGTGTTCTTCTTCTTGTGGATGCGTTCGAAGGGCCGATGCCTCAGACGAAGTTCGTTCTTAAGAAATCACTTGAGCTGCATCTTAAACCGATCCTTGTTATCAATAAGATTGACCGGCCCCACGCTCGCCCCCATGAAGTTGCCGATATGACGTTTGAACTTTTTTGCGAACTGAACGCCACGGATGAACAGCTTGATTTTCCGATAATCTATGCTTCGGGCAAGGATGGTTACGCGGTACTTGATCTTGAAGATGAGAGAGAATCGGTAAAACCGCTCCTAGAAACGATCCTGCACAGGGTTTTGCCGCCGGTTGCCGATCCTGAACTTCCTTTTCAGATGCTGGTTACAATGCTTGATTACGATTCTTATGTAGGAATTATAGCCACAGGGCGTATCTTTCACGGCTCTATCAATGTCGGAGACGGCGTGGCCCTTGTAAAACGAAGCGGTATTATCTCAAGGTCGAAGGTGACAAAAATAATGAAGTATCGAGGCCTTGTGAGAGTAGAGACCATGCAGGCGACAGCGGGCGATATAGTTTCTATCTCCGGCATAGAAGATGTAGAGGTGGGTGAAACTCTGGCCTCCGTCGACGATCCGAAAGCTCTTCCGGTTATAAAAATAGACGAACCGACGATCTCAATGAATTTTTCGCATAACACAAGCCCCATCGCGGGCAAGGACGGCGGACGGTTTTTAACGTCGCGTCATATACGCGAAAGGCTTATTCATGAGGCAATGATAAATGTCGGGATAAAGGTGGATGAGGTTGAAAGCGGAGAACGGTTTAAAGTCTCGGGAAGAGGGGAACTGCACTTAGAGATTCTTATCGAAACAATGAGGCGTGAAGGATACGAAATGGAAGTGTCGCGCCCGAAAGTTATATTAAAAGAAATAGAGGGAAAGATACTCGAACCCGTCGAGGAAGTGGTTATAGAGGTGGACTCCGAATATCAGGGAGCTGTTATGCAGGCGATCGGCGAGCGAAAGGCCGAGATCACGGCTATCAGGCCCACATCGACGGCCACCATCAGGATGGAATTTGTTATTGCCTCGAGGGCTTTAATAGGTTTTAGAAGCGATTTTTTAGTCATGACGCGCGGAACCGGCGTCATGTATCAGAACTTTCTGGAATATCAGATATATAAAGGTGAGATGCCGTCGCGACAGACGGGAGTTCTTATTTCACAGACTACCGGTAAAACGGTCGCCTACGCTATTTACAATCTGCAGCCGAGGGGCGAGATCTTTGTGAGTCCCGGAGACGATTTGTACGAGGGAATGGTCATCGGAATAAACAATAAAGGGTCAGACCTTGTTGTAAACGCTCTGAGGGAAAAGAAGCTGACCAATATGCGCGCCTCGGGATCAGATGAGGCCATGCAGCTTATCCCGCCGAGGGAGATGACGCTTGAATTTGCGCTTGAATTTATATCGGATGATGAGCTTGTGGAAATTACACCGAAAAATATCAGGATAAGAAAATTATATTTGAGTGAAAACGACCGCAAAAGGGCAAATAGACAATAGTGCCCGTCTACATATTGATCAGCATGATTCATGTATCTTTTCTGACTAGTTAAGAGTATAATAGTTAAAGATTTACAAGCTGGAAAAACCAAAAAGGAAGAACATTATGCTGATAAAAACTTCACCCACACGCAGGAAATGCAAGTACCCTCAATGTAAAAACATCCTCAGTATTTATAATCATGAAGACCTTTGCAATGTTCATCTTAA
>JBFZAV010000043.1:0-4053 GCA_041308745.1 Candidatus Omnitrophota bacterium
CCTTAATTTAGTTTCTTCGTTATCGCGCTCAACTTTTACTTTCTGCGTTCTTGTTCTTCCGGCTATCATCGGCGAAATCAGATAAATTGTTCCAGCATCAGTTGTGCCGGGATAGGAATCAAGATAAATTTCAACATTCTGCCCAAGTTTTATTTTCGGGGAATCCTCTTCTATAACGTCAAACGCCGCGTAGACCTCGCTAAAATCCACAAACGTTCCTATCTTATCCTGCGAAGTTATATAAGTGCCGGCGTTTTTTTCTTTACTCCCGAGATAACCGTCGCTTGGGGCATAGATGTTTGTTTTTTCAAGATCCCTTTTGGCGGATTCGTACTCCAGCTTTTTCTGCTCAAGCGCCATTTTATCAATACCGCCCAGGTCGTAAAGCCTTTGCGATTTTTCAAGTTCAAGCGCCGCATACTTCAGCTTAAGAAGGGCATCCTTCTGGTCCAAGCTCGCTACGATGTCGCCTTCTAAAATCCTCTCACCCTCTTCAAAGTTAAAACTTTCAAGAATGCCTTTGCCATCAAACCTTAATTCTATTTCTCTAAACCCTTCTATTCTTCCCATTACAGGCAGAGAGTCTTTGAAGTCCATTTTCTTCGTCTTGTAAACCTTGACGGGAACGGTCTCCATAAACTCAACCATTTTTTTGGCTTCTTCCGGCTTACCTGCAAAAATTTGTTTTATTTTGCCGATACCCTTTGAGAGCGCAACCGATCCAATAAGAACTATCAGGATGATCCAGATGTACGCTTTCTTCATTTTAAAGCCGCTCACTTTTTTTGGAATTTTCATTCCAAATCCTTTTTCGATTTTTTCAAATTTTTCAGTTTTTTCAGCTTTTTCAACCGGCGCTATCGGCGCCGGCTTCTCAATCTTTTCAACCGGCATTATTTTTTCAATCTTCTCAACCTTGCCGGCGCTTCCAATTTTACTAACGCTTTCGCCCGTTTCAATTTTTGCAGCTTTTTTCCTCGGCATATAAACCCCTCCAGAACGAACCGTATTTTTTTGTACCTCTATTTAAGCTTTTTTCGGAGTTACTTTTTCTTTTGTTTCGGTTTTCTTCTTTTGCGTCTTTACTGCTGCCATTTCTCTCTTGGTTTTTTGAACCGTTTCCTTAAAATAATGAAAATAAAACGCGGCGTCTCTTTCTATTTTTAAATTATTCAATATACCGCCAATAACGGTAATTTTTCCTTCTACTCTTTTTCTCGCCTCTTTTATGGCGTTTAGCGGCGTAACTCCCGCTCCTATAACCTGCACCATGCCGTCGGAAACCTCATCCCAGAAGAGAACATCCGACGCGGCAAGAATACCCGGGACATCAATGATAATCCTTTGAAATTTTTCGCCAAGCTTCAGCATTACTTCTTTCAGCTTCTCGGAGCCTAATAATTCCGAAGGATTGGGAGCGCTCGGCCCGGAAGCAAGAAGCGACAGGTTGGGCATGTCTGTTTTTACTATAGCCTTTTCCAACGGACAAAGTCCCGCCAAAACACTTGTTAACCCGTTCTCCGGCTTTAGACCAAACGTCTTGGCCAGCTGCCCTTTTTTTAGATCTCCGTCTATAAGAAGCGTTTCTTCGCTTGCATGGGCAAATACTTCAGCCAAGTTTGACGCAACAAATGTTTTTCCTTCGCCGGGGTTAGCGCTTGTAACAATAATTTTCTTAAGCGGCTTATCTTCGGGTGAAGAAAATATTAGAGACACCTTTATGTTTCTAAACGCTTCCGCCGCCTGTGAATACGAATCCATTTTTGTTAAGAGGTTTATATTCTGGCCTCTCTTTATATCTTTTGTGACTGAAGGCGTATAGCCAAGAAACGGCATATTAGCAAAAAGTTCAACTTCTTCGGGCTTATTCAAACTTGTATCCAAAAACTCTATGAGTAAAATAATACCAAGCCCACCAAATAGGCCAACACCGACGGCAAAAAGTATGGACCTTACTGCCTGGGGACTAACGGGAACAGTCGGAACTCTTGCGACGTCTACAATTCTGATATTTGTTACGGCCAAATCTTTTGATATGTCTAGCTCTCGCGACCTTGTCAGAAGATTATTGTAAAGTTTTCTGTATGTTTCGGCCTTCTCCGTAAGCATCTTGTACTGCCACACCTCTTCCTGGTAGGCCTCGAGTTTTACCTTGTTTCCAGTGAGCTGTGTTTTTGCAAGTTCCAACTGCTCTTTTAAAAAAACAATTTTTGGATGCAGCTCGCCATAAACACGCGCAGACTGGGCAATATTTTCTTCAAGTTCTATCTTCTTCTTTTTCAGGCCTTCTATCACCTCTTCTATTTCCAAGAGGTCAACATTTGTTCTAGAAAGAACCGCAAGCTCCTTTTCTACGGCCTGCACGTCGCGCAATGTTTCCGAAAGCTGATCTTCAAGCCAGATAACACCATACTCCGTTGTCCCCATTCTTCGCTCAATATCCTGCCGGATAAATTCCTTAACCCATGTGTTTGCTATGTCTGTTATAAGAACAGGGTCGACTCCAAAAACCTGAAGAACAAACACGTCTCCGCTCCGCTCTATTCTTATCGTTGAAAGAAACCTGTCTACGCTTCTGGGGTCAAGCCCGATATTCAGCTTCATCTTTTTTATAACTCTTTCGGCTAAATATCTTGAGTTTAAAATACCGGCTTGGGTCTGTATGTTCCCTTTTTCTTCCGAATAGACATCATCCCTGATCTGTGTGATTTTGGGAACTTCTTTCTCAATTAGGAGAACGGTGTTCGTCATATATATTCGCGGGGCTACCAGTAAAAAAAGGAACCCCAGCGCAAGCGCAATGACAAGAGAAATGACAATGATCCACTTTCTCTTAAGGAGAATCTCAAGATAATCCTGAACATTAAATTCTTTTTTCTCTCCAAATATAGGCAGCATTTTCTAATCTTTCTTTTTAAGAACTAGAACCAGGACTCGGGAACAACAACCGTATCCCCATCCTTTAAAAGCACATCTTTCGCCCTATTGCCGGTTCTTATGATATGCGCAGCGGGCACTTTAATAATCTCTTTTTTGCCTTCCGTGAATCTTACAACTTTAATATTATTTTTGCTCGCAAACTCCGTAAACCCTCCGGCAAGATGAACAGCATCCATAACCGTAAGATCCTTGGAAATATAATAATTTCCCGGTGTTTTTACTTCGCCATATATTGCAAAAGCTCCGCAGGGATCAACTACAACTCTGTCCTGCTTCTGCATTATAAAGAATGGCCCTTCGTTCATATAGTTAAGCACATAAGTTTTGTCGACTTCTTCGCCGGCTTCATTTTTTTCTCTTCGTATTACCTTCACCTCTTCTAAGTTTGCGTTAGGAAGCGCTCCTCCGGCGAACTGAATTGCGTTTGCAAGCGAGAAATTAGAGTAAATCCTGACCGCGCCCGGCTGAACAACATTTCCTAAAACAATCACTCCGCCATATTCTTCAACAATAATAATATCGTTCGGTTTAACCATAAAATCCCGGCCTTCAGTTTCTAAATTAACATAGAGAACTACTTCTTCTCCATCAACTTGCCTGATAACTTTGATAGAAGACAGGTTTGGAAATTCACCGCTAGCGGGCTTCGAGGCTCCTCCCGCCATAACTATGGCATCAACTAAATTAACATTTCCGGCTATTTCGTAATTTCCCGGAGATGTAATTGCCCCTAAAATAGATACTCTTGTTTTTGTCGACTCGGCTCTTTGGCTGACAAATACCGTTACTTGAGGATCCGCCAAATAACCGGCCCTAAAAAGTTCATCAAGTTTTATGGAAAGCTCTTCCGCAGTCAGACCGCCAACCTCTACTTCGCCTAATAGGGGCATTATCACTGTCCCTTTCTGCGAGACACGAACAGTAATAGGCGGCGCGTGCATGCCAGGAACCCCGTAAACTGAAATTTGAAGCACATCCCCAGCTCCAATCTTGAAAGCATATTCCTATCTTGTCATAATTTCTTCACCAAAACAAAAAACGATTAAGCTAAAGGAATAGAGAAGAACCAAAAAGAACAAAAGTATTTTTTTCATTTTATAACCTCGTGTTTAG
>JBFZAV010000044.1:0-2683 GCA_041308745.1 Candidatus Omnitrophota bacterium
TCATGTCTCCATACCAGCATACCGTCGAATCACCCGGCTTTTCGCGATAGCGGGTCAATATCGGTATAATCGGTAAATCTCCAAACGCCGCCGCCCCAAAAGAAGTGGATTTAAACGGCAAGATTCCATGTTTGCCGTCCGTGCTTGTTCCTTCCGGATAAACCAAAAGATACAGCCCCCTTTTAAGCGTTTTAGTAAAATCTCTCATCGCTTTTTTGGAAGCAGTCCTGGACTCCCTATCTACTAACACCGGGTGTGAAAGAGCAATTATCTGACCGAGAACGGGCCATTTAGCTATAACGGTTGTGGAAGTAAACCTTAGCGGAAAAAGCGTCCCATGTACCGGTATATCGACATAACCCAAATGGTTTGAGACCACAAGCCCTGACGAAATTTTCGGTTTACGCCCGTGATGTTTTATACTTAGACCGATTATTTTGGCAACTCCACTCATCCACAACATCACAAGCCGACTTATCTTCTTTCTGCCGCGCCACCCCGCAAAATGATAAGGAATCGTTAAAACCAGAACCGCCAGAAACCATAGAAATAGCGCTGTTATCCGATATATGCGGCGTAAAAAAATCATTTTATTTTCGTTCTCCGCGGTATTTGAAATGCTTCAAATAGCGTTCCGGCACTTTATTTACATCAAGCAATATAAAAAAATCTATTGTTCCGAAATCCTTATCCAGAGCCGGAGCGCCGCAAATAAACGCGCCCAGCCTTAGGTACCCCTTAAAGATTGGCGGGATGCTCTTTCTAAGAAAGTCCTCTTTTAAGAGGAGCTTATTTATTTCGTGCTGAGGCGGACGTTTTAAAACAAAACCCGGGCGCGGCTCAACGGTAATTTTACCATCTCTGGAATATTTTTTAGATATGTATTCGTACAAAGCCCACCCCATCTTAGGATCTGTATTCTCGAGACTCACACACCCCAGCATATATGTGAGCCCCGCCCTTACTAATATTTCTGAAATCGCCCCCCATAAGAGGCTAACCACGGACCCTGTGCGGAACTCGGGTGATACACAGGTTCGCCCCAGTTCGAGGCATTTGTCCGCAATGCCATAGAGCCCCTCAATATGATATTCCCTCGACGAATAAAAACCTTTTGCAGAATTAGCAATACTTCCAAGATGAGCGCGATAAGTCCCCACAACTTTTTCATCATCTTTTTTTATAACAAGAAGATGGAGACAGTATTCATCAAACTCGTCAAAATCTATCCCGTACCTTTCCGAACCTTCGAGCCCCCTGCCTTGCTCAAGGTTAAAAATTTTGTATCTCAGGCGCTGAGCCTTTTCCACTTCTTCGTGGTTTTCGGCAAGTTTAACCAAAAAATGATCGGTTTCCACAAGAACCGGCGGCGCGACAATATGTTCGGGAAATTTATACATTTTATTTTCCTTTATACTTATTTTTTTTTAGAAACTTTTAATAATCAAAAAAATTCCTGTTACAACAATAAACCCGGCAAGGCCATACCTTATTTGCCTCATATATTTCTCGGCTTTTTCGGAAAGCATCCAAAAAAGCGCCCCTGCCAAACCAAACGCAAAGAACGCCCCGATTGTTATGCCGCTTACAAAAACGAGCCGATGATCGCTAAAAAATAAAAATTTCATCGATAAAAAAGCTGTAACAAAAATAAATGCCGCTATGTTTCCCGGGTGTAAAATTATTATAAAAAAAACGGCGGCCGCGCTGGCGGTTTTTTTTATGGGCAAAACAGAAAGAGATGCCCCCCTAAACATAAATGCGCCAAGAACAATTAAAAACACCCCTCCTGCCGCAAAAAAAATATTTTCATATTTTTCGAAAAATATTTTTGCCGGAGACGCAAAAAAAGACACCAAAAAAGCTATTAACCCATTACCCAGTGCAGCCGCAAAAATTGTAGACCTGAGTTTAATCCTGTCGCGAATAAGCCCCGCATCGGCCACTAATGCCCCGGCTGGCCCAAACGGAGCGGCAATTATAATCCCGGCCAGAATAGACGCAAAAAAAAGGCCCGTCATTCCGTTTTTTCTCCGCTTGAAATTTCTTTTTTTGATTTGTCCATAACAAACTCTATCCAGTTTATATCAGCGGCGGCTCGCGTTCCGGTATACTGACTGTTACAGGAAACGCTTATGTAAACCTTTTTCGGATAAAACCCCCATGCATTCTTGAAGTCTTCAGCCACATTACGCTTCTCAGTAATCCACTGGGCATTTTTGGCATCATCTTTATTTCTTAAGGTAAACCACTTTACTTTAATTGTGCCTTTTCCGTAAGTGCAGTTGCCGTCCGCCCCCTTCGGGGTGTCTGTGTCCCATCTATACGAAACGCTTTTATTGTTCAATAGACTTCCTGTTCCCACGTAGATGCCGATAGCCTGATCGTCTTTCGCCTTGCTTCTGCCGTCGGCGCCTTCCGGGAGCATGTCTACCCGCCAGGCCCATTTCAAAAAATGCGTCTTTTCAAGATCTATTTTTCCTATCTGTGTTACCAGCGCACCGCTTGCTTTATCGGCTTCCATGTGAAGATATGAGGAGTCGCCGGCTTTAGTTTTCTTGGTTGAAAAAACCGCGGAAGGAGTACCGGGCTTGCCTCTGAATTTCCAGTTATCAACACTATCAAATTTTTCCGACCATACAACAGCTTCTTCCTCTACAAAAAAAGGAACCCGCTTTGAAAA
>JBFZAV010000045.1:0-3289 GCA_041308745.1 Candidatus Omnitrophota bacterium
TAAACTGCTGAACAAGAAAAAAAAGCAGTTAAGTAAAGATTACAAACTATATGATATCGTCATCCATGATAAATTTATTGCCGCACAATATATCGAAGCGCTTGGTTTTCCCACACCAAAAACAATCGCTATGGTTGCGAATAATTCTATTTCTTTTCCAAAATCGGGAGAACAGCTGCCGCTTTCGAGCCTAATGAATGAGAAAAGAAATTTATTCAGCGATTGCATCTGCAAGCCAGTCGGTGATCAAGGAGGCGAGGGTGTCTTCCATTTACAGATGATGGATGGTTCAACTTTGCTGAACAATGAAAAAATACTAAGAAAATATTTATACAAACTATTTGCAAATGGACAATTCATTGTGCAGGAAAGAGTGCTTCAGCATAAAAAAATGGCGGCGTTAAACCCGCACTCTGTCAACACAATCCGTTTAGTGACATATTGGGATCATGACGAAATAAAGATTTTTGCGGCAGCAGTGAGAATAGGGACAAAAGGCAATGTCGCAGACAACTGGCATACAGGGGGCATTATTGTCCGCTTAGATATCGATACCGGCCGATTAGGGAAAAAAGGGTTCACCCATCCGCAATTCGACGGAAAAATATTTGAAAAACAGCCAGAAACAAACATCGTCTTTAATAATTATGAAATCCCTTATTTCAAAAATGCCTTCGACTTAGCGAAAAGAATACACAAATATTTTTATAATACTTATACAATCGGGTGGGATATAGCAATAACTCCTAGAGGCTCGGTTTTTATTGAGGGAAATCAACAATGGGATCCATATGTGCATATAGTCTTGGAAGATAATTTTATGGATAAATTCAAAAAGCTAGCTTGAAAAGTAGGATTTTTATATTGTGAAAAAATTTGCATCTTTCAAGTTTTATGACTATTTATTTCAAAAATAAATTTTATATTGCCGTCGGCAAGCGCCTATTTGATCTGACGTTGGCCGCGTCAGCGATCATTATACTATCGCCAGTGCTTGTTTTGGCCGCATTGCTTACTTTTATAAAGTTAGGTTCTCCTGTTTTTTTCCGGCAAGTGCGGGTGGGGTTGAATGAAAAACCTTTCATAATAATAAAATTCCGGACAATGACCAATGCGAGGGATGTTAACGGCTCATTGCTTCCGGATACCGAGCGCCTTACAAGGCTAGGAATGTATTTAAGAAAAACCAGCGTAGACGAAATACCTGAATTATTTAATGTGCTAAAGGGAGAAATGAGCATCGTTGGCCCGCGGCCGTTGTATAAAGAGTATCTGCCATATTACTCACAGCGGGAGAAATTGCGCCATTCGGTGCGTCCCGGGATTACAGGATTGTCTCAGGTAAGCGGGAGAAACTATTTACTATGGGATGAGCGCCTGGAAATGGATGTGCAGTATGTTGAAAAAATGTCTTTTCTTCTTGATATAAAAATTATATTAAAAACAATGTTTCAGGTAGCGATAGCAAAAAATGTTGCAGCTGTACAGCGTTCAGTTTCTGTTTCTTTTTCGGACTACCGTCAGCAAAAAAAAAGAGATAAACAAGGATAATTAACGTATAGTTGTAGGGCAGTAATTTGTCATGCTAAAGTTAGTTTTGAGCAATGTATAATGTATATGGTACAAAAGGATTTTATTGTGAATAAATTAATTATTAATTTTACTCCGACAGGTATGATTCCCACCAAGGAAATGACGTCTTACGCTCCGCTCAGCGTGGAGGAAATCATTGAGGACGTTCGCGTGGGCTGGGAGGCGGGTATAACAATGCTTCACCTTCATGCGCGGGATCCTTTGACGGGCAAACCCACCCATAAAAAAGAAGTCTACGCAGAGCTTATCGAAGGGATACGAGCTTATGCTCCCGAACTGATTATTTGTGTTTCACTCAGCGGGCGAAATGTCACGGAATTTGAGGCGCGTGCGGAAGTGCTCCAATTGGATGGCCGCCTCAAGCCTGATATGGGAAGCCTTACCTTAAGCTCGCTTAATTTCAACCAAAGGGCCAGTATTAATGAACCGGAAACTATACAGATGCTGGCACAACGTATGATGGAAAGGGGAATCCGCCCGGAGTTGGAAGCTTTTGATGCCGGTATGATTAACTATGCGAAGTATTTATTAAGAAAAGGACTTCTTTCACCTCCCTTTTACTTTAATTTGATTATGGGGAATGTCGCCTGTGCCCAACCTGATCTGCTTCATCTCGGAGTTATGCTCAATGACCTTCCGTCTGGTTCCATATGGAGCGTGGGCGCGATTGGTGATTTTCAGCTAAAGATGAATTCCGTCGCCATCGCCATGGGCGGCGGCGTAAGGGTCGGCCTGGAAGACAACATATGGTTTGACCATAAAAGGACAAGGCTTGCCCGCAACATAGATTTAATCAAAAGGATGCACGTTTTGCGCGAAGCAAACGATCGCGAATTGATGACGTCAGCGGAGCTTCGTCACATTCTTAATCTGGAATCAGGGAATAACGGTCGCTACGGGGTTAGAAAATGAAAAAGCAGCCTGTTGTATTATTCGGTGATAGCACATTTGCCAGCTTGGCCTGGTTTTGCCTGACTAATGACAGCCCTTGGGAGGTTGTTGCCTTTGTTAAGGATAAAGACCATTTAACTAAAAATAGCCATGAGGGCCTGCCGGTGTTTCCGTTTGAAAATTTGCCAAATATTTATCCGCCGGACTCAACGAAGATTTTAATATCCCTCGGCTACTCTAAAATCAATGGATTAAGAATGGAACGCTTCCGCCAGGCGTTGCAGATGGGTTATGAGCCGATCAGTTACCTGGCAAGCACGGCAACTATTTGGCCTGGGCTGAGTCTGAGGAAAAATTGTCTTGTTTTTGAGCAGGCAATTATTCAGCCTTATGTTCAAATCGGGGATAATGTAATCATTAGAAGCGGGGCGAATATCGGGCATCATTGCACTATCGGCAGTCATTCATTTATTTCTTCAGGGGTTACGTTTGGCGGGAATGTTACGGTGGGAGAGAGATGCTTTTTTGGCTTAGGTGCGGTTATTCGGAATGCTGTGACAATAACGGAGAGGACATTTATCGGTGCCGGCGCTGTTGTTTTGGCCGATACGGAACCGGATGGCGTATATGTCGGCAATCCGGCAAAAAGAATTCCTAAAACATCGCTGGAAGTATCCAGTGGATAGCGAGCGAGCATTCAAAACCTGACGCCTTAGAGTTGTTTGGGCGTGTTTATATTCTTCTTAGGCGGAAAGGTTGGGAACGGGAGAGCACCCGTCGGAACACCCGTCAAACGGACTTAAAC
>JBFZAV010000046.1:0-2777 GCA_041308745.1 Candidatus Omnitrophota bacterium
ATTTAACGAAACTATTTTATTCGGGACCCATGTTCAGAGGTGAGCGTCCCCAAAAAGGCCGGTTAAGGCAGTTCAATCAGATAGGCGTTGAAGTAATAGGGGCAAGCGATCCATACATCGACGCGGAGCTTATACTAAATCTTGATGCGCTTTTAAAGTCTTTTAATCTTGAAGGTTACAAGATACTCATAAATTCTCTGGGCAACAAATCCGACAGGGCCGAATATAAAAACGAATTAAAAAAATATCTGGCTGATAAGAAGAATTCTTTATGCGAGGATTGCCAGAGAAGAAGCGATATTAACGTTTTGAGGGTTCTTGACTGCAAAAGAGAAACCTGCAAAAAAGTTGTGGAGAATGCCCCGAAGATAACAGATCATTTGTGCCCGGAAAGCATAAATGCCTACAATGCCTTAAAAAATGCGCTAAAAGAAACGGGTATTAATTTTGTAGAGAAAGCTGATCTTGTGAGAGGCCTCGATTATTATACAAATACCATATTTGAGGTTGTTCATCCCGCGCTTGGGTCCCAAGACGCTATAGCGGCCGGAGGCAGATATGATGATCTTACAAAAGAGATGGGCGGGCCGGATGTGGGCGCCATAGGGTACGCAATAGGCCTGGAAAGAATTTTGCTTCTGATACAAAACAAAGAATCATACCTGGCTACGCCGGGTATTTTGGTTGTCTCTCTGGATGACGATTCAAACCTTCTGGCTCTTGCGACCGCGGACCGCTTAAGAAAAGACGGCATCCCGGGCGAGATTGCCGTGAGCGGAAGGTCGCTTAAAGGACAGATGAGAAAGGCGAACAGAGAAAAACGAAAATACGTCGTCATAATAGGCGAAGACGAAAGAAAAAATAACACTTTTGTTTTAAAGAATATGGAAAATAGCCAACAGGAGAGTTTGAGCTACCAGGAAATGGTAGATAGAATTAAGAAGTGAGAAGTTGGAAGTAAGAAGTAAAGGAGAAAAACCGTTTTTCGCATAATATAAAAATAATTTGCCAAAACGGTTTTTAGTAAAAAGGAAGAGTATGTTAAGAACACATAACTGTAACGAAATAAACAAGGAACATTTAGGAAAGGAAGTTACGCTTGCCGGGTGGGTTGCTTCACGCAGAGATCACGGCGAAATTATTTTTATGGATTTAAGAGACAAGCACGGCATTACCCAGATTGTGTTTGATCCGGAGAAGAATAAAGAAGGGCATAAAAAAGCGCACGAACTTAAAAATGAATACTGCGTTAAAATTAAAGGCATAGTTGCTAAAAGGCCCGAAGGAACCATAAATCCTAAAATAAATACCGGTGAAATAGAAATTGATGTTTCGGGCGTGGAAGTTCTTTCGGAATCCGAAACTCCTCCTTTTGAAATTAAAGATGAAATAAATGTGAATGAAGAGGTAAGACTTAAATACAGATACCTGGACCTGCGGAGAAACTCCATGCAGAAAAAACTCATGCTTAAACACATGATGTTTAAAACCGCCGGAGATTTTTTAAATTCAGAAGGTTTTATTTCCGTTGAGACGCCTATTCTTACCAAGTCCACCCCTGAAGGGGCAAGGGACTATCTTGTTCCCAACAGGATTCAGCAGGGAACTTTTTACGCTCTTCCGCAGTCGCCTCAAATTTTTAAACAGCTTTTAATGGTGGCGGGAGTCGAAAAATATTATCAGTTTGCGCGCTGCTTCAGAGACGAGGATTTAAGGGCCGACAGGCAGCCCGAGTTTGCCCAGCTTGATATGGAGATGTCTTTTGTTGACCAGGAAGATATTCTGGATGTATCGGAAAGATTGTTTAAAGAACTTTTTAAGAAAATAATGGGCGTTGATATTAAAACGCCTATTCCGCGTTTAGATTACCAGGAAGCGATGAACAGGTACGGCTCGGACAAACCGGATACAAGGTTTGATCTTTTTTTACAGGACATTACCGGGGACGTTTCGGATGTTGATTTCAAGGTTTTTAAAAATGTAGTTGAAGCAGGCGGGAAAGTTTTTGCCCTTGTTGCGCCGGGGTACGGCGGTATTTCGCGCAAAGAGATTGATGATTTTACCGGCTATGTCGGTGAGTTCGGGGCGAAAGGCCTTGCGTATTTCAAGGTTGAGGAAAATGCGCTTAATTCGCCGATAACAAAGTTTTTTACGGAAGAAAAACTCAAACACTTAAGAGAAAAACTTGGCGCGAAAACCGGCGACATGATTTTTATGGTTGCCGACACTAAGGATGTTTCCAGGGAATCTCTTGGAGCGTTAAGGCTCAAAATTGCCGATGAGAAAAAGCTGAGGGATCCGAACAGGTACAACCTGCTATGGGTGGTTAATTTTCCGCTATTTCGTTTCAACAAAGATGAAAAGAGATGGGTTTCCGAGCATCATCCTTTTACGAGTTTCAACAGCGAAGATGCCGCTCTCATAGACAAAGGAGATCTTGCGAATGTTAGATCAAGATCTTACGATCTTGTTTTAAACGGCAGCGAAATAGGGTCCGGCAGCATAAGGATTCACAAAAAAGATATACAGCAGAAAATTTTTCATGTTCTTGGCATAACGGAAGAAGACGCCAAACTGAAATTCGGATTTTTACTGGAAGCTTTTCGATACGGGCCGCCGCCTCACGGAGGGATTGCTTTCGGGGTGGATAGGCTGGCAACGCTGTTTTCTCATGATACATCCATAAGAGAGGTTATTCCGTTTCCAAAAACACAAAAAGGCGTATGTCCCCTAACCAACGCCCCCTCACCGGTTGATGAAGCGCAGCTGAGGGAGCT
>JBFZAV010000047.1:0-2649 GCA_041308745.1 Candidatus Omnitrophota bacterium
AAGATTCACCCCTGACATAGAACCCGTGGGTATAGACGAGGCCTTCATAGACATAACAGGAAGTTTCCATTTATTCGGCACGCCTCTAGAAACCTGTAAAAAAATAAAAGAGACAATTAAAAAAGAACTTAATCTTACCGCCTCCATCGGGCTCGCCCCTAACAAAATGACGGCTAAAATTGCCTCGGATATACAAAAACCGGACGGTTTAGTGGTAGTTACAAACGAAACGCTTCTTTCTTTTCTTCATCCCCTCCCGGTAGGAAAACTCTGGGGTGTAGGAGAAAAGACCAGAAAGGAGCTTGAGCGTTTCGGCATAAAAACTATTCGGGATATCGCAAAAAAAGATGTTAAAACTCTCGTTTTCCTTTTCGGTAAAAACGGAGAACATCTGTGGTGCCTGGCAAACGGCATCGACGAAAGAAAAGTTGAGCTGGAAGAAACCGCAAAATCCATAAGCAATGAACATACTTTTGAAAAAGATACCCTGGATAAGGACGTTTTGAAGGATACATTAATGTATTTGAGCGAAAAAGTGTCGCGCCGTTTGCGTAAATCGCAGTTTAAAGGAAGAACAATTACGCTTCGGATACGGTTTGAGGATTTCAGCACGTTTACACGAAGCACCACAATAAAGGCGCCTTCAAATTTTGTTAACGATCTTTATGAAGCGTGCATATCTAGCCTTGGACAGTTTAACTTAAATAAAAAAGCCGTGAGGCTTCTCGGCGTAAAAGCGTCAAACCTTGTCGATGCGGCAAGCCCTTCTGATCTTTTTTCCGATAGTTCAAGCGAAAAGAAAAGAGAAAATCTTCAAAAAGCCCTGGATAAAATTATCGATAAGTTTGGTGAAGGATCGATCGCACGGAGAAGTAACTAACCTTTAGTCATTAGCTATTCATAGTAAGCAGTAAGTGTTGGCGGGGCCTGTCACGGTAAAACGTTCGTGGGCCCCTCCGCCCGGTGTGGATCCTCCCACTCACGCTTTACCGTGCCACCCGCCAATCTTAATTCTTAATCCCTAATTCTTACTCCTCTAGAAAACCATTTGCTCGCGAAGGGTATCCGCCATGTTCTTGCTTACGAGATTCTCGATGATTTTAAATGCAAACTCCGCGGCCGTTCCGGCCCCCCGGCTTGTAATAATGTTCCCGTCCTCGACAACTTTATCCTGGACAAACTTCACTTCCCGCGGAAAACTTTCTTCCATGCCCGGGTAACACGTGGCCTCTTTGCCGTTTAAAATTTTTAAAGGCGCAAGGACAACCACGGGTGACGCGCATATGGCCGCAATAATTTTACCCTTTTCATTAGCCGCATTTATTAAAGCTTTAACCTTGCCTGAAGAAGCCAGGTGCTCCGCTCCGGGCATTCCGCCCGGCAGAATGACAGCATCATAATCGGAAGAAGCTTCCTCAACCTTTATATCCGCCTGAACAACCAGTTTTCTTGAGCTTGTGATTGTTTTCGCGCCCACGCCCGCCACTGTAAGATTCACTCCGCCCCGCCTAAGTATATCAATTACGGCTATAGCTTCCATTTCCTCAAAACCATCCGCTAAAAATATAATAGCTTTTTTAGGCATCTCTCCCCCTAATGCTTTTTGGTAAATTCAACTATTTTTTCGACAAGATTTTTCATACTTTTGTCGTAAGCCTTTCCTTCCCCGGAACTAAAATCTTCCCCCAAAGGCCTTCGTAAAGGAAGATCGCTTACAACTGTGGCGGCAATGACCGGTTTTTTTATTGTTTCCGCGGCCTGAAAAACAGCTGAAAGTTCCATGTCTACCCCGCAAAACCCCTTTTTCTCTATTGATAAGAGGTTTTCATTAGTTTCGGCCAAAAGCGAACCTATGGTAAAAATATCGCCTTCAATGATTTTTTTATCTTTTTCTGCTTTATTTTTTAAAAAATCTTTAAATTCATCTGTAAATTTCTGATCCGCTTCTATGTAACTTCCCTCGTTATGGATTTTTTCCATGTTAAAACTATTTTTGTAGTACCTTGAAAAACCCTCTCCGTCAAAGGCCCTTCTTACAAGCACAATGTCGCCGATATCGCAATTTCCGAAGCCCCCGCAGGCGCCGATAAAAACTATGCGGCTCACGCCCGTGTCCCTTAAAAGCATAACGGCGTCGCCCGTCAATCTGTCGCCTAATCCTGTTTTTATAAAAATAAACGAGTTGCCTATGCCGGGGGATATAAAACCCGAAAAAAGCCGTCCGGTGAACGGATTGACATTTTCGAAATATCTCTTAAATAGATTGCTGGACAAAAACGGGCTTATAATAACCGTTCCCGAAAGATGGGTTACTTCACAACCGTAACAAAAGTTTAAAAATTTTTTATAATCCATAATTAATCCTGCGGACGCCCGCAGGCCTCGCATTCTTTCTGAAGAAGCGTATTGTCGGTTCCGCACTTTTTACATACCCAAAAACCCTCGGGAGGATTTTTTATATGATTTATTCTTTTTATATAAGGAACTGCTTTAAAAACAACTGTAACATATGCTATTCCTAAAAACAACATTACGCCTAAAAAAAATAAAAACGGAGAAAAAGAATAAACGGGCCTTACTTTATTTATATCCAGGCCGTATCCACTCACCCTTTCACTTACCGCATCCCGGGCAAATTGAAATTTGCCC
>JBFZAV010000048.1:0-7858 GCA_041308745.1 Candidatus Omnitrophota bacterium
TTTAACAGCTTCTTCAGCATAACCGGCTGCAAGCAGTCTCTTTCTATGAGAAAGAATTCTATAAGTTCTTTTTGCGCCGCTTTTTTTGGGTCTTTGTCTAAATTTTTTACGGGGTTTCATTATTTCCTCCATTAATAAAGAATCAGTAAATCGTTAAGAGGTCATATTATACAATAATACCGCTTCTTTTCAAGCGTTATTATCCTTAAAGGTCAGCGGACAAGCGAGGAATTCAGTTTTCTCGTATTAATTTTGATTCTTTGGACCTCTTCCCATTCCGACATGCGGAAAGACGGAAACACGCTGTTATTCTGAAGAAGCGGCTCATCAAAAAGCGTTTTATCCATGTTTTGGGCCATTTTTGTTCCGGGAATCGGGCTGAACTCCGATAAGGACACTCTGGCCCCAAGTGAGTGAGAAAAATCTATGCCCTTCTTTACCCCTTCTAAACTGCTCCCGGGGGCCCCAATCATGAGGTAAACCGTATATTCACCTTTCTTATAACCGGCCTTTTTTAAATTAGCAACAGCCTTCTCGAACTCATCTTTTGTGACTTTCGTGTGCCAGGAGGTTATTTCTTCTTCATCAATCGTTTCAAGGCTCACGAACGGATTAATCACGCCTATTTTTTTCATTAAAAGCGCTATCTCCTCGGAAACAAACCTCGCGTTAAGGCCATTCGGCGTGTAAAATTCGGCCTTTATCCCCATTTTGCATATACTTTCAAAATACCATTTAATGTAAGGCTGATTAAACAAAAGAGCGTCATCATAAAAGGCGAACTTTCTTATGCCGGAATTATAGAGCGCCTTTATTTCTTCAAGGGCCGCGTTTTTATCCTTTAAAATAAATTTAGGGCTCAACTTTTCCTGGGCGCAGTAAGAGCAGTTAAACGGGCACCCCAGCGATATTCGAAGAACGCCATACCCCGGATTTTTGTAAGGGCTGTAATCTATTGGCGTATCGAGAATATTTTGAAAAGAAAAATCGCATTCAAGATCCAAAATTTCGTTTAAACGGCCGAGATCCTTGTTCCCCACAACATAATCGGCCCCGCTTTTTTCCGCGGCGTGTTCGGAGCAAAGCGTAGCGTAAATGCCCCCAAGGATTACGGGAACATTCTTGTATTTTTCCCGGAGCATCCTGATTGTTTCAAAAACGCCAAGATACCAATATGTCATTCCTGAAGACACTAAGATATAATCCGGCTTTTCTTCCGGGAGTGACTGGAGAAAAATATCAACGGGAAGACCGTAGCGTTTCAGTTTTCGGGGAACTTTTTTAAGGACTGAGGGTTTTTCGATTTTGCTGGATAAGTATTTACCGGTGCCGTCGGAATGGTCTTTTGGCGCTTTCTGGATTTTTACGTGATGCCTGTCCATGGCATCAATAAAATATATTTTCTGCTTTTTGTTTTTAAGAATTGAGGATATTTTTAGAAGACCCCATGGCTTGAGCCACAAATCGTAAGCGGCAAAATCATAAATCCATGGATTGATCAGTAATATATTCATTTTTTTTAGCTGTAAATTGGCGGGACCTGTCACCGTAAAGCGTTCGCGGGCCCCTCCGCCCGGTGTGGATCCTCCCACTCACGCTTTACCGTGCCACCCGCCATTCACACCACTATGCTATGTAATCAAGAATATTCTCGCCTATTTCCTTAAACAGTTCCCGTAAAGTTATCATTGGAAGGCCGAGGATATTAAAGTAGGATCCTTCTATGTTGTCGAAAAGCATTGCTCCTACGCCCTCTATGGAAAACCCTCCGGCTTTATCGTATGGAGCCAAAAGCTTAAAAAAGGCGTTTATCTCTTTTTTATCAAGTCTGACAACTTCGAGTTCACTTTTAGAAAAGTTTGCGGCTTTTTTCCCGGTGACAGTATCAAGCACGCATACCCCCGAATAAACCTCCAGATAATCGCCTGAAAATCTTTCAAGCATTTTTATGGCCTCATCTTCATCGTTTGGTTTGCCGATAATGTCGTTATTGTGCGCAACAAGCGTATCCGCGGCTATAATAACGGCGTTACTCACCTTTTTTGAAACATTCTCGGCTTTAGCTATGGCATTTATTTTTACTATTTCGGAAACATGTTTTCCGTTATTTAATATTTCGTCTTCTCCGCTTATGACTATGCGGTGCGGACTGTTGCAGCTATATAAAATCTGGGATCTTCTTTTTGAAGCTGAAGCCAGTATGATTTCTTTCATATGCTCTCCTTGCAAAGATTGGTTTCTTGCATTTTTCTGAAGGGACGGTTCTCTGAAGTTATCATATGCTTTCGGCGAGAACCGTCCCTCTCCAAATAATGGTTACCTGCATCTGTTGTGGCTTTTTTCAAAAGTCCTGAAACAATTCACCATTCACGATAGACGACCGACGATAGACGATATACGAAACTCTTAATCCTTAATCCTTACTTCTTAATTCTAATATCTTCTCTTCTTTTAGTTCCAGTCTATCAAGGAAAAAATTAAAATCATCCTCATTTTTGCACTTAACAAACTCTTTCATTATAACATCAAGATTTTTATAGCGCTTAAGATACCAGGCTGTGTGTTTGTACATTCTTTTAAACGCGAGGAATTCGCCGAAATATTCCAGACACAGTAAAAAATGTTCGCGTAAAAGATTTTTTAGTTCCTGAAATTGCGGGGTTATTCCTTCATAAGGCCGCCCCTGGAGATATTCCTTAATTTCCTTAAAAATCCAGGGCCTGCCCAAAGCTCCCCTTGCGACGGCAACACCGTCACAACCGGTAAAATCAAGCACTTCCTTAACATCTTCCGGCTTAAAAATATTTCCGCTGGCAAAAATAGGTATAGAAAGACTTTCTTTAAGTTCCCTGGTTGCGTTATGATCGGGCTTGCCCTTGTACATCTGGCACTGGGTTCTGGCGTGGACACATATAGCGGATGCGCCGTTATCCTCGGCCGCTTTTCCGACTTCAATATAGTTTTTGCTTTCAGTATCCCACCCTATTCTGATTTTAACGGTTACGGGGAGAGCGGTTTCTTTGACTAAATGATTAATAATTTTTCCCAGTTTTACCGGGTCCTTCAAAAGCGCCGAGCCTTTTCCGCCTTTAACGACTTTCCTCGCCGGGCAGCCGGCATTAAGATCTATTAAATCAAAACCCATTTCTTCGCAGACTTTTGCCGCCCTTAGGATCCTGTTTTCATCCTGCCCCACAAACTGGACGCCGAGCGGGCTATCCTCTTTGGGATGGTCCAGCATTTTTATTGTCTTCTTATTATCAAAAAAAATGCCGTTAACATCCACCATTTCAGTGTATGCGAATTCGCAGCCGCATTTTCTGGCGATAAGTCTGAACGGAACATCGGTAATGCCTGAAAGCGGCGCCAATACGGTCTTTGGGAGTTGTAAGGTTTTGCGTTTCATATTCCAAGTATCTTTTTATATTCTTCCGTAATCTCTCTTTTGTCCTTGCCTCTCATTTTCTTTTCGAAAGCCTCGCCGGCGGAAGTTTTTTTCTTTTTTCTAACGAGATCCCTCGAATCTATGACAGAAGCTCCGTAAGCCCTTGCGTTGTTTCTTACATAATTATCGTTCGAAGCAAGGACCACCGGGCCCTTTCCGGACGCCTTTCTGATGGTCTCAATAATTTTATCATCACCCTTGCCCGTTCCGGAGAATACCTGGTAAACTCTCGGCGAAATATGATTATTATTCAAATCAGCGTATTTGTCGTTGCCGTCAAAAACAACAATCACATCGTGAATATTCCCGCCCCTTGCGTATTCCCTGCTTATCGCGATAATTTCGCTCCGGGCAGACCTCAGGCTTTTGCTTAAAAGCTCCTTCGTCCTCGCTATGGCATTAATAGCGTTATATCCGTCTACAATTAAGGTAGTCATAATTTCGTGCGTTCGTTGGGTCGTACTATCGTATGTCGTATAGCGTACTATCGTATAGCGAGATAACCAGCTGATAGCAACGAATATAGTATCATAGATGGTTGGGATTTTAAAGGATAGCATTAAGTGCATGGCGGGTGGCACGGTAAAGCGTGAGTGGTCTTACTTATACTTTATTGTGACTATCAAATCGCCTTTATGCTTACAGCAGGGGCATTCCGCGCCCTGCCCTTTTAGCCGTAATTTCTGGCCTTCTTTGATCCCTTTGGGCACTCTAAGCGTGATGGAGTTTCCGGTGGAAAGCCTGAATTTTGCCTCGCCGCCCTTTTCCGCCAATGTTTTTGGCACCGGCAGCATTGCTTTTACATCTGTATCAACATTTCTATAAGAATCGTCTTCATCAGCTTGCGGCTGGCCTCCGGAAGAATAATAGTAAGTGTATCCATTCCCGCCTTTATAGCCCCTCGTCCCGGAAAAAAGATCGTCAAAGATATCGCTAAAAACACTGCCTGACGAAAAACCCCTTCCGCCGCCATGTTTAAACTGATTAACAAAATCTGAAAAATCAAATCCCTGGCTTGAAGAAAAATCTCCCGTATAGGCTCCGGCGCGTTTCAGATTATCATACTCTTTTCGCCTTTTTTCGTCGCCAAGAGTGTAATACGCCTCCGTCATTTCCTTAAATTTTTCCTCTGCCTGTTTATTTCCGGGATTTTTATCGGGATGGTGTTTGAGCGCCAGTTTTCTGTATGCCTTTTTAATCTCTTCCTGAGATGATTCTTCTTTTACACCAAGTATTTTATAATAATCCTTGCTCGCCATTTTTAAAAATCACCTGTTTGTTATTTTTTCTTCCCGCTTTTCTTCTTTTTCTCTTTACCTGTTTTGTCAAGTTTCTTGTTATATTCATCCAATTTGCTCTGGACCAGGTAGTTTATGGTGCCTTTGGGATATTTGCCCTTGGAGGACTTTTCCCCGGCCTTTTTGCCGGTAAGAATTTCTATTCCATCATCAATGGTTGATACTGACCAGATGTTGAATTTTCCTTTCTCAACCGCTTCGACTACCTCATCTTTCAGCATAAGATGCTTTACGTTGCTCTCCGGAATCATAACCCCCTGCTTGCCGTTTAATCCCTTGATTTTGCAAACATGATAAAACCCTTCTATCTTTTCGTTAACGCCTCCGATGGGCTGAACCATTCCATGCTGGTTCATTGAACCCGTAACAGCAACATACTGTTTTACGGGCACACCCGAAAGCGACGATAAAAGACAATATGCCTCGGTGCTGGACGCCGAATCGCCTTCAATGCCGTCGTAAGACTGCTCGAAACAAATGCTCGCGCTTAAGCTTAAGGGCGTTTCCTGGGCAAATTTTTCACCCAGGTAACCATTAAGTATTAAAACACCTTTGGAATGAATATTGCCGCCCATCTTCACCTGCCGCTCAATATCAATTACTCCGGCCTTACCCATGTATGTCCTTACGGTAATCCTGGAAGGTTTGCCGAACATGTAGTCTCCCATATCGTAAACCGCAAGGCCGTTCACCTGGCCCGTAACCTCGCCGTCGGCATCTATCAAAATAACTTTTTTTGCGATAAGTTCGTTTATCTTTTCCTCGATCATGTTCGAACGATAGATCTTCTCGTGCATCGCCTTGTCAACATGATGCGCCTGGACGTACTGGCCGTGTTCCTTGCTTGCCCAATAATTGGATTCGCGTAAAATGTCAGCTATGTACATAAATTTCGCGCTGAGTTTTTCCTGATCCTCGACAAGTCTCGATCCGTACTCGACCACTTTAGCAACCGCGCCTCTTTCAAAGTGGCGCAGCCCCTCTTCCTCGCATCTTTCTTTTATAAAAGCCGCATATTTATTTAATTTCTCGGCGTCTCTATCCATCTCCACATCAAAATCGGCCTTCACTTTAAACATCTTTCTGAAATCCTCGTCGTATTTATACAAAACCTGGTACAGCCACGGAGGGCCGACCATAATAATTTTTATGTCGCATGGTATAGGCTTGGGTTTAAGACTTGTGGTTGAAACCAGGCGGTACTGTTCATTGATATCTTCAACCTTTATCTCTTTGTTCCGTATAACCCTCTTTAAGGCGTCCCACGCCATAAAATTGGTTAAAACATCCATGGCCTGCAAAACCAGATAACCGCCGTTGGCCTTGTGCAGGGCCCCCGCGGCTATCATTGTAAAATCGGTGGACATGGAACCGAAATGCGCCACGTATTCTATTCTTCCGATAAGATTATAATATGTGGGGTTCTGTTCTCTTATGACAGGGGCCCCTTCCGAATGCCTGTGATCCACCAAAACATTTATCTGATATTTAACGAAAAGACTTTTTTTCGAAGGAGCTTTAACCCCAAACAGAACCTGCGCTCCCTCCTCTTCTTCTTCGCGGAACATATCAAGGTCGTTTACTATATCCTCCTGCATGCGGTTAAGGTATTCCACAATATCTTCAAACTCTCTGTATTTAAAACGGAGTTCATCTATGATATGTTTAACTGAAAAAAGGCCGATCTCTTTCTCAAGATCTTTAATTTTTATCTTGGCTTCTTTTTCCATCGCGCGAACCTCGCCGAGAACCTGCTCTATCTTGATGTGAAGCTCGTTCTTTCTTGCTTCAGTTTCCTCTTTTTGCTCATCGGTCAGGCCTTCATACTCCTCGGTGGACATGGGCTGGTCGCCGCTCCTGGGAACAAGAATAACGCCCGTAGCAGACTGCTTCAGGACAAATCCTTCCTCAAAAGACTTATCCTCGACTTCCTGCAGGGTTTCGTCCCTTCTTTTTTTATATTCCCTTAAAAGCTCGTGTTTACGGGTTTCGTAATCTTCGCTGGCAAAAGCCTTTGGTATTTCAATCTTAAGTTCTTCTATAAGCTCATCTATATCGGCTTTAAAAATCCTGCCCCTCCCGGCCGGAAGCTTGATGGCTATCGGCTCATCTTCCTGCTGAAAATTGAAAACATAAATCCAATCGTTGGGGGTTTTCATGCCGGCGGCGATCTCGTTTACGGCCTTATTGACCTGCGTGTTTCTTCCCGTTCCAGCCGCTCCGCAGACAAAAATGTTGTATCCGTCTGACTTTAAATTTAAACCGAAATCGATGGCGCTGACGCCTCTTTCCTGATGCGGAGGTTCATGTTCAAAAACATAATCTTCCGTTGTTTTAAAAGGAAAATCTGAAGCATTGCATATGTTTCTCAGATCTTTTGCTTCCAGCTTCTTCCCCGGCATAATGTTCTCCTTTTTTATTTACTTAAAGAAAATGTCAATAAACGGATCCTTAAAAGTCCGTTTGAGATTTGTTGTTTTACTGCTCATAAGTAAAACTAAAATGCCGACCAAAATCAAAAGTACGGCAACAATCAAAGATAAAAGCGGCGGATATAACGCTATCAAAATACCGCATATGATCAAAACGATTCCTGTAATCATGGTAAACTCCTCCTTCTATTGAACTTACCTTATAGGAAAAGACAAGTCAAGAAAACTGCTATCCTGAAAATTTGCAAAAAATTGCAAACCAAAGAGGTATGCTTATAATGGAAATTACATGCGTGTAAAAAATGATGCTGCTTAAAAATTTATTATCGGCGCCGGTGTAACTGCCTATTATAACTAAAGAAACGGCTGTCGGCATTACGGCCTGCAAAAACAAGAAAAACTTATAATCGGCGCCGCCCGGGAATAAGCTAAAAGCCGTTAAAACCAAGAGAGGGAAAATAAAAAGTTTAACTAAAATACCGCAAAAAAGCGGCAGTTTATTTTCGGGATTAAAAGCGCTGTATTTGCATAGATACGCCCCTAAAGTAAACATCGATATGGGAAAAGCGGCATTTCCTATCTGTGATAATGGTTCGAAAATAATGTCCGGCATTGACCCCTTGCCTAAAAAGGCCACCCAAAGCAAAGAAAAGCAAGTCGCAATAACCGGAGGGGTAAACAAA
>JBFZAV010000049.1:0-3449 GCA_041308745.1 Candidatus Omnitrophota bacterium
AATTCCTCGGAAGCTTAACAGCCTGCCGACTTAAAACTCTCCAGTTCCGGCATGTACAATATTTTGTAGATAATTGGCGGGTGGCACGGTAAAAGCGTGAGTGGGAGGATCCACACCGGGCGGAGGGGCCCACGAATGCTTTTACCGTGACAGGCCCCGCCAATATAGGAACAATACCGTAAAATTTGTGCGAAAAAGAAGAGTCGTATTTCCATAGATCAAAAATTACTTTAATAAAAACGGCGGCTTTTACTATAGATTCTTTTGTGATACAATTAGAACTTATGAAAAAAGATTACATACATATTAGAGGCGCGAAGGAACATAACTTAAAGAATCTGGATTTAAAGATTCCGAGGGATAAGTTATGCGTCATTACGGGCCTTTCCGGTTCCGGAAAGTCATCTCTTGCTTTTGATACAATTTATGCCGAGGGACAGAGAAGGTATGTGGAATCATTATCAAGTTATGCCAGGCAATTTCTTGAACAGCTTCAAAAACCGCACGTTGATTCCATAGAAGGACTTTCTCCAACGATAAGTATTGAGCAAAGGACAAGCGGCAAAAATCCGAGATCAACCGTTGGTACACAGACCGAAATATACGATTATCTCAGGTTGTTGTTCGCGAGAATCGGGGTTCAGCATTGTCCGAAATGTTTCAAGCCCATATCCGGTCAGAGTTCGCAGCAAATTGTAGATAGAATTATGGCGCTTCCGGAAAATTCAAAAATACTTATTCTTTCGCCTTTGATTTCCGGCAGAAAGGGAGAGCATGTTGATGTGATGAAAAATGCCAGGACCGAAGGCATTATAAGGCTCAGGGTTGACGGCAATATCGTCGAAATCGGCGAGAAAATTCCAAGCCTGAATAAAAAAATTAAACATTCAATAGAAGCTGTAGTTGACAGATTGGTTGTAAAAAATTCCATAAGGACCCGTTTGTCCGATTCCGTAGAGGTTGCCTTGAAAATGGGCTCCGGAGTCATGTTTGTTTCTCCCGCGGACGGCGAAAATAATCTTAAAGAAGATATTCTTTTCAGCGAAAAAAACGCCTGCATCGATTGCGGTATAAGTTTTGAGAAGCTGGTGCCGAGAAATTTTTCATTTAACAGCCCATATGGCGCATGTCCTGTTTGTAACGGGCTTGGCAACAAAATGGAAATCGATCTTGACATGGTGGTAAGAGACGCATCTTTGCCGTTAATCAAAGCAATTGTTCCCTGGAAGAGGGGCGGAAAGGGCATCGTTCTGCATTTTAGACGGGAGCTAAGGTCTTTAGCCAGATATCATGGGTTTGATTTTGATATGCCGTATAAGGATTTGACGGCCAAACAGAGGAATATGGTTTTTTATGGCGACGAGGAAAGCGGTTTTGAGGGCGTTATTCCTAATCTAGAAAGACGTTTCCTAGAGACAGACAGCGATTTTATGAAAGAGATGATAGGTTCCTTTATGTCGTCTCAGCCGTGTCCGGCATGTAAAGGCGAACGATTAAAAAATGAATCTTTAGCGGTTTATATCGATAAAAAAAATATAGCCGATGTATCTAAGATGTCCATTGTCGAAGCTGAAAGCTTTTTCAAGAATCTTGATCTGGATCCGATGCGGAAACGCATTGCCGAAGAAGTTCTGAAGGAGATAAATTCGCGGCTGGATTTTATGATAAATGTCGGGCTTGGGTATCTGACGCTTGACAGGAGAAGCAACACGCTTTCGGGCGGCGAGGATCAGAGGATAAGGCTTGCGACACAGATTGGAGCGGGATTAGTAGGCGTCGTTTATGTTTTAGATGAGCCCAGCATAGGCTTGCACCAGAAAGACAACAGAAAACTTCTGGACACATTGATTGCGTTAAGAGATTTGGGAAACACATTGATAGTTGTAGAACATGATGAGGCGACAATAAGGGAAGCTGATTATATTTTTGATCTTGGCCCGGGGGCTGGAGAACATGGGGGCGAGATTGTTGCCGAGGGAACTATTGAAGAAATAATTGCAAACAAGAATTCTTTAACGGGTAATTATCTAAGAGGAGATTTAAAGATTGAAATACCCGCAAAAAGAAGGGGGACTGACCCGTCTAAAGAGCTTGAAATCATTGGTTGTCGTGAGCATAACCTGAAAAATATTGATGTAAAGATACCTTTGGGCGTTTTTAACTGCGTAACCGGCGTGTCCGGTTCCGGCAAAAGCACGCTTATCCAGGATATTCTCTACAAGGCGCTCGCGAAAAAGTTTTATAATTCGAAGGATGCCCCCGGGAAGCATAAAAAAATAAACGGGCTTCAAAATATTGATAAGGTTATTGTTATCGACCAATCGCCCATAGGAAGAACCCCGCGATCAAACCCCGTTACCTATACGGGGGCCTTCGATCCGATAAGAAAACTGTTCAGCGCTTTGCCTGAATCCAGGATGAGAGGATACGATCCCGGAAGGTTCAGTTTTAATGTTAAAGGAGGCAGATGTGAGGCATGTCAGGGCGACGGTGTAAGGAAAATCGAAATGCATTTTCTACCCGATGTTTATGTTGAATGCCAGGTTTGCAGCGGCAGGAGATTTAATGACCAGACTTTAGAAATAAAATATAAGGGTTACAATATTTCCGAAGTTCTGGATTTAAGCATAGAGGAAGCTCTAAAAGTTTTTGAGAATATTCCCAGCGTTAAGTCAAAGCTTAAGACACTTTATGACGTTGGTTTGGGATATGTTAAATTGGGGCAGCAGGCTACGACACTTTCCGGCGGAGAAGCCCAAAGGGTAAAATTGTCTACGGAACTATCCAAAACGGCGACTGGAAAAACATTATACATTCTGGACGAGCCGACAACCGGCCTTCATTTCGCGGATATCCACAAACTGCTCGATGTTTTGCATAAACTTGTTTCAAACGGGAATACCGTTATTGTTATCGAACACAATTTGGATGTAATTAAATCTGCGGACTACATAATAGATTTGGGACCCGAAGGCGGAGAAAAGGGCGGCGAAGTTGTTGTCGTCGGAACGCCTGAAGAGGTCGCCCTAACAAAAAAATCCTTCACCGGTCAATACCTGAAAGAAATCCTGAAATAATTCCAATCTGATCATTAATCGACAGTCTATTGAATAGAAAGAGTAGAATAGAGCCTTTCTCGTTAAAGTGATTTTTTTAACCCAATCGTAAGGCATCCGGCCTTCCGTCTTTCCAAATTTTTTATAATGGCGGGGCCTGTCACGGTAAAAGCATTCGCGGGCCCCTCCGCCCGGCGTGGATCCTCCCGCTCACGCTTTTACCGTGCCACCCGCCATTATTTATAAAGTATTGTATGTGCTGTTAAGTCAGCAGGCTGTTTGGTTGTTTCTTGTCAGGGCTTCTTGAGGCCGGAGCGGGCATGGTTCGCCCTTGTTCCATATACCAGGCGAGAGCGAGGCCGAAAGTAGAGTATAAAATTCCTCGCAGGGGAA
>JBFZAV010000050.1:0-5553 GCA_041308745.1 Candidatus Omnitrophota bacterium
CTCAAACCCTAGACTTTTTTCTTTGTCGAGCGTGAGAAATGCGATATATTCGTATCCTTCTTTTTTGTTTATAAGAAAAACTGTTTCTTTTTTCTTAAGTTTTCTGTATTCTCCGCTTTTTACGCGATACAGTTTAACGAAAAGGCCTTTTCTTTTAAAAGCCGCTATGTCTTTGGGGTTGAACTCGCCCCAAGGTTCAAACCATTCAACCTTTTTCTCAATATCGCTGATTACCGAAAGGAGCTGCTGGCGATCGTCATAAATATCATTTATTCTATCGAAATCTTCCAAAAGTTTTTCTTCACACACTAATTTTATATACGGCGTTTTTTCTTTGTATGGCCCGAGAATATAGACGAGCCTTTCTATGTTGGAGAATTTCTCTTCAATAAAAGTCAGTTCATGATGCTCTGGTTCCTTGATGTGTTTAACATGCAAGGCCCCCGCTCCCCGGAGCTTTGAAAGAAAGCCCGTTCTTTCTTTTTCGGAAACTAGAATAGATATTTTTTTCATTGGAACAATCATAGTTTAGTTCTCGGTTGTTAGTTTTAATTATATTTCTCGAACACCCGCACTCGCTGTTTCTTTTCTTTGTATTTTCTCTTTGGCTATTTTTCCCGTAACAACCTGGGCCGTCTGCATATCTCCCAAAGAAATTTGTATCTTCCGTATATTCCCCTGCGTTTCAGGGATTTTAACTTTTTCAAATAGATTAACCCTCTGTGTCGTGATCCTTAATTCTTCCCTTACAAGCGTTTCCTGTTTTTTAAGGATTTCCATTTTCGCGTTCAGAGCCATGACCTCTTTTATCGCCGCAACACCCGCTTCAATCCAGATAGGCGTTTTTAAATAATCGTACTCCGGCTCTTCAAAAAGAAGTTTATCAAAAACGGGAATATCAATGCCCGCGATATTTCCCTCTCCGATAACAACTTCTTTCAGCTTTATAAAGTCCTCGAGCCTTACGTCCTCCGCAAAAACATCTGCCCATTTGTACACAGCTGCTTTAAGGTATGCTCTTTTCTGTTTTTCCTCTTCCTCAACCTGATGAATTTTCTGCAATTCCCCCTGAAGCTGCTGCTTTTTTAGTAGAAGCGTCGGAAGATACTGGTTGTATCTTTTAAGAGCATCCTTCTGCTTTTTTAATTCATTTTTTGTTAATTTCAATTTCGCCATATTTCCCTGTGACCTTGTGGCTTGCGTGCCCTGAACCTGAACGAAGTGAATGGTTCAGGGTGGCTTTACGTCCTTATTTAGGCCAGAATTCCTGCACAAGCTCCGACCTGAAATTTGTCTCTTCCGGATTAAAACATTCTCCTAAAATCTTCCATCCGTTATTTAACGCTTCTTCGAGCGGGATGTTGACCTTAAGATCCATCATCTCTTTCTCAAAAAGGCTCCCATATTTAAGGAGCTTCTTATCCCAGTCGCTCATTCTAAAGCCCATGGCTCTTTTCTCTTCTGTTTCCTTGTACTGGGCATAAAGCTGTATCATGCCGTCCATGATGGCTCTATGGTCCTTTCTTGTGTCCTTATTGACCTGCTGTTTTAAACGGCTTAGAGACCCAAACGGTTCAATCCTTCCATTTCTAAGATAGAACTGTCCTTCCGTAATGTATCCGGTGTTGTCCGGCACCGGATGAGTAACGTCATCTCCCGGCATGGTCGTAACGGCCAAAATTGTAATGGATCCGGCGCCCTCAAAATCTACGGCCTTTTCATACCGGGCCGCAAGCTGGCTGTAGAGGTCTCCGGGGTAGCCTCTATTGGAGGGAACCTGTTCCATTGTAATTGCTATTTCCTTTAAGGCATCGGCAAAGTTTGTCATGTCAGTTAAAAGAACCAGGACCCTTTTCCCCGAAAGGGCAAACTTTTCCGCAACGGCCAGCGAAAGATCCGGCACCATAAGCCCTTCTACTACAGGGTCTGCGGCGGTATGCACAAAAAATATCGATCGGGCCAGCGCTCCCCCCTCTTCAAGGGTATTTTTAAAATATGTGTACTGGTCATACTTTAGCCCGATCCCTCCGAGAATAATCAAGTCAACCTCGGCCTGAAGAGCTATCCTTGCAAGAAGTTCGTTATACGGCTCACCCGATACCGAAAAAATAGGAAGCTTCTGAGATTCCACGAGAGTGTTAAATACATCTATCATGGGAATGTTTGTTCTTACCATATGTTTCGGTATGATTCTTTTCGAGGGATTTACCGCCGGCCCAGCGATTTCAATTAAGTTATCAGTAATCGCCGCGCCTTTATCCCTGGGCTCGCCCGATCCATTAAAGATTCTGCCGACCATGTTGTCGGAAAAACCGACTTTCATGGGATGGTCTAAAAACCGCACCTCATCGCCGGTCGATATGCCTCTTGATCCCGCGAACGCCTGCAGAAAAACCGTATCGCCGTTAAGCCTTATTACCTGGGCAAGCGATTTTCCGGCGGACGTGGAAACCTCCGCCAGCTCTTCATAGGAAATACCCTCGGCTTTAACCGTTATTACGTTTCCCGCTATGCTTAAGATTCGTGTGCATACTTTTCTCATTTTTTGTTCCTTTTATTTTCGTGTATCTTTTTTTGCTTCTCTCTCAATCAGATTGTCTATTGCATTTTCATCTTTTTTGAAATCTTCCGAATCCCATTTTTTATAATTCCAGTCTATGAATTTATGTCTCAAGTTGTAAAAGTGCGTTCTGGCGTCCGGCTTATCCTTAAATGGTATCTTTATTTTTAAAATATCGATTACTTTTGAAAAAACATATTTCTGCCTGTCTTCTTTTGTTGTGGCGTCCACCTCGTCAAAGCCATTCTGCTGAAGATAAACCGCATCCAGAAAATCACTTTTTAGATAAACAACAAAATCTTCAAGGCTTGTCCCTTCTTCTCCGATAACCTTCATCATTTGCGCAACTTCATTTCCCTTAAAAAGGACCTCTCTCGCCAGATCGACCATCTCCGGAGCAATAAAACTCGTGTACTTGCTCCAGCTTTCCAAGGGTGAAATTGACGGAAATTTTCTTGCCTCGGCCCTTTCTCTAGAGAGGCCGTGGAAGGCTCCCACTACTTTAAGCGTTCCCTGCGTAACCGGCTCCTCAAAGTTTCCTCCCGCGGGACTGACCGTTCCCCCGATAGTAAGACTTCCTATCCCGCCATCGTGAAGTTTAACAATTCCCGCTCTTTCATAAAAAGAAGCTATGCGCGATTCAAGGTACGCCGGATAAGCTTCTTCTCCGGGGATCTCTTCAAGCCTTCCAGAAATTTCTCTCATTGCCTGGGCCCACCTTGAAGTAGAGTCCGCTAAAAGAAGCACGTTAAGCCCCATCTGCCGGTAATATTCGGCCAAAGTTGTTCCCGTATAAACAGACGCTTCCCTCGCCGCTACAGGCATAGACGAAGTGTTGCATATGATAATCGTTCTTTCCATCAGGGATTTGCCCGTTCTTGGATCAAGTATTTTTGGAAATTCTCTCAAAGTTTCTACAACTTCTCCCGCTCTTTCACCGCAGGCGGCAATAATAACTATGTCGACGTCGGCGTGTCTAGAGGTAATCTGCTGAAGCACGGTTTTACCCGCACCAAACGGCCCCGGGATACAATATGTCCCTCCCTTGGCTACCGGAAAAAGCGTATCAATAAGTCGAACCTTTGTGATTAGCGGTTCTTTCGGCTCAAGCTTTTCCGCATAGCTTGTTATGGGGACTTTAACCGGCCATTCAAATGTCATTGTTACTTCAATGATTTTTCCTTTTTCATCCCTAAGCTTGGCGATAACGTCTTTTACCCTGTAGGAGAATTTCGATTTTATTTCTTCTACAAAAAAATCTCCCCTTAAGTAAAACGGGACCATTATCTTGTGCTTAAAAATACCCTCCATCACCCATCCGAGAGGCGTGCCGGCAACAACTTTTTTCCCTTTTTCCACAAGCGGCGTGAATTCCCATTTTCTTTCAAAATCTATCGCGTCAAGTTCAACGCCTACGGGAAGAAAAAATCCGTGCTTTTCGGCAAGCTCGGGAAGAGGGTTCTGAAGCCCGTCATAAATCTGCGCAAGAAGCCCCGGCCCCAGCTGGACCGAAAGCATATTTCCGGAAAACTCCACATCGTCTCCGACCCTAATCCCTTTTGTATATTCGAACACCTGCATATACGCAATGTCATTATTGATTTTTATGACTTCGGATTTGAATCTTCTCCCCTGGCTTAATACATATCCGACCTCGTTCTGGATAATATGATCGGTAAATTTAACGGCAATCATATTGGCGTTAATTGAAACTATTTTTCCCACATTCTTACTCATAAAAATACCTCACAATACTTATAAAATTTTTCTTCGCCTTTTTCTTTGTTAAACTCGGACAGTCTTTCCATTATTTCCAGTTTTAAAAAATAAATTATTAGCGTGTTTATATCGAAACTGTACTTCAATTCTTCATTTAGTAAAAAGTCCCATCTTGTTTTTTCGAATCTTTCTTCCACAAGAAACGGGTTCTCCTCGGCCATAATGCTTCTCGCCGTATCGCTCAAACTTTTTTCGGGCATTCCGCTTTTTTTTGCTTCTCTAAACCTGGCGATCTCCCTCTTAAGGCCTTTGTCAAACTCATCCCATTTTCCAATGAGTTCATTTGTTTCTTTTTTCTCTTTTCTAAAATCTACAGATTCGAGCAAAGCTTTATCTTTTTCGCTCAGCCATTTCGCGCACTCGTCCAGAAACGCCTCTTTTGAAATAAGCGGATGCTTCTGGAACTTCAGATACGGCAAGCTTGCAACTAAATAATAGTATTTATTTCCCATCGCCTTTTATAATATTTGCTATTCTCGGGTTTAAAAACAAACCGAACGCTTCTGCTATCGCCTCGTCGGTAAAATCGTAATATATTTCCTCGCCTTTTACGCCTATGCGGAAACCGTTTTCAATGCTCGGGGATGCTTTTATGCTTACTCCCTTTTTCGTTTCCTGATTGAGCGCCGCGAATAAGCTTTTCTCAAGCTCTTCTTTGTCTTTTTCGTTTAATAAAACTTCAACCGCAAGGTCTTTGCTTTTCGCAAAATCCCCGACAAGCTTTACAAGCATCTCTTTGATAATGTCAGTCGTCAGCGCTTTTTGTGTTTCTTTTTTTATAATTTTGTCGAAAAGTTCAACGATCTTTTCTTTTAAAGAAAGGAGGACGTTTCTTGCGGCCTGTCTTACGGCCTCTTCGCCGTTTGCTTTAAGTTTCTCCGTTTCTTTTTTTGCATCCAGAAGAGTGTTTTTTGCTTTGCTCTCGGCTCCCGCAATAATCTGGCTGGCCCTTTTTTCGGCATCTTCCACTATTTTTCCGGCCTGCCTATCGGCTTCTTCAACGCCTTCCGTTTTAATTTTCTCGATTATATTTTTTAGCTCTATCTTCATGTGTACTCCTTTTTAAAAGCTATAAGCGGTAAGCATATTCAAAAACAATCCTCTTAATCCTTAATTCTTACCGCTTAATCCTGTGTTTATTTTCTGGATCCCGGCTTATTTATCGGGAGCCCTTCCTTGCAGAAAGGACAATCTTCTTCCCTAAAAGCGGGGAC
>JBFZAV010000051.1:0-4431 GCA_041308745.1 Candidatus Omnitrophota bacterium
CCCCGAGAGCGAGATTTTAGCCGGCGGGAGATCTTTCTATGGTCTGCACGATGGCACCGAGGGCATAAATAAACTTTATAAAGTTACCAATCAAAGAAAAACAGAAGAAGAAAAACGATTCGAGATGCTGAAAAACATCGTAGAGTTCTCAAAAGATCTCCTGGCGCTCGTGAGACTTAATAATCCTTCGGCTATTTTGATAGGGCTATCGAAAGAACAGATGATCGAAGAATTAACCAAGTGTCAGAAGCTCGGTAATGATACGGTAAGAGCACTCGAAAGAAAATATGGCGCAAATACGAGAGTTATATTTTACGAAAGAGGAAATGCGCCTTCCCTAGACGAGGCTTACAATAAGGCGTTTTCGTGGAGAGACAGTTTGCCCGAAGAAGTAAGGGAAAAATTCAGATTATTGGCCTATGTTGACAACAGCGATGTTGATGAAGCGATTAAAGAAAACGCCGAATTTATAGAAATTGTGAAAAAACTTAAAAGTAATAAGCAGGTGTCAGGCGTAATCAGGGAAGGGTTAGAAAAAGGTCAAAAGCTGGATGAAACCCTGCATGTATTTTTAGGTCTTGGATTAATAGATTATGATGTAACGGGAAGACCGGAAATCAAAACGAGGGTAATGAACATTTTGGGACTTATGGTTCTAGACAAGGAAAATCTTGAAAAAATGGACATTAAAGACCTGATTAAAGGTATAGTTTTCGTAAAAATAACCAGTTTAATAGAAAAATTAGGTGAAAGATTCGAAACACAGGAAGAAGTGCTTCGTTCATTATAATTTGGGGAGGGAGGCTAAAAGCCCCCGCCATCTTCCGGGCTAAAACGTTATAAAAGCCCCTCCCCATATAAATTCCACACCCGGTGTGGACAACACCGGGTGTGGAAAAGGGGTCAAATGTTAGGGTTTAAAAAATGTAGCTTGCAAAATTTAAATTATTGTAATTTAGATGGTAAACTCTAATTAGGAGGGTGGGAGTTTTTTGTGCTTAAGAATGTTAATTTTTTGTTAAGTTTGCAGAACTTACGTCTAAAAATGGTGTAAGATCTTTTATTTTGCCAACTTAATAAAGCGCTTTAAAAAGTAATATTACGTAAAAATCACAGTTTTTAATTTTATTTAGGGGCTATGTAAAAGCTTAAGGAGAAAAATGTTTAACTCATGGCTGAAGGATCATAAGATTTTAAGAGGCGCTATTAGCGCAGTGGTCCTTTTTACATTTTTTTTCTCCTCATATTGCGTGCAGGACGTGCATGCTGCGATAAATGATATATCCGGTCCTTTTAAAGAAGTTGATGTCTCACCCAGAGAATTAAAACCTCTTGCGGCGGATACATTTGAAATACCTTCCTACATGGCGACTGTAAAAGATTCTTACCAGGGCAGCTCAAATAGAATCGTTGTTCATATACAGGATGCCCATTGTAATTATGACGCGCAAAAAAGAATTACCGATATAACGAATTACTTAAATGAGCACTATGGTGTGAAGGTGGCCAATCTTGAAGGCGGAAAGGGTAACTATGATCTGCGCATCTTTGCCGGCATAAAAGAAGCCGATATTCGCGCCAAGGTCTCAGACTATTTTGTTCAGGAAGGCCTGGTTAACGGCGTTGAGAATTTTGCCATTAATGATCCCGGGAAAATATCTTTGTGGGGGGTTGAGGATTCGACGCTTTATCTGGATAACCTTAAAATTTACCGGGATTCGCTCGCTTACAAAGATGAGGTTAAAAATATTTTAAAGTCGCTTCAGCACATTATAAATAACCTGAAGCGGCATATTTATACTCCGGAACTTTTGCAGTTCGACATGAAGTATTCCAGTTATAAGTTTGCCAAGCTTTCTTTCAGGGATTACTTTGTTTATATTTCCGGCAAGGCCCGGGAGCACGGCATTGATCTTAAACAATTTTCCAATGTTTATCTCTTAAAGCAATCGATGGAGGAGGAAGACGGCATAGATTTCAAAAGGGCCAATGACGAGCGCGATGAGCTCGTTGATTATCTTAAGAAGATGCTGTCGGAAAAATCCATGGAAGAGCTCGTTAAGATGACGCTCGATTATAAGAGAAAAATCATTTCGGATATGAATTTTTACGAATATCTTGTTGAACAGGCAAAATATGTGGGAGTTAAACTTGAGGACTATCCGGAGCTTCAGAAATACATAGTTTATATTTCAGTTTATAACGCTATTGATAAAACCAGAATAATGCGGGAGATCACCGCCCTGGAGGACAAGACAAAAGAAAGCCTTTATAAGAACGACAAACAGAGAAAGCTTAATAAACTGGGAAAAAATTTGATAATTACAAAAAATCTGTTTGATCTTGAACTCACAAAAGAAGATTACGAATATTTTCTCGCAAACAAAAATAATTTTGCCGTTCAAAACTTTATCGCGTTCATAAATAAAGAAGCGCCTCTATTTAAGATAACCGCGAGTGTCGATGAGAACGCGCCGAAATTGGACGGTTACCGCGAAAGTATGGAAAAATTTTTCGAGTTTTCATTTGAGAGAGACGGCGCCTTCATGCGCAATATGCGTTTTGCTCCGTCTGCCCAGACCGGTAAAGAAAGCGCTATCCTGATCACGGGAGGGTTCCATACCGACAATATTCTTGAGCTTCTTCGAAAAGAAGGCATATCGTACATTTCGATCATACCAAACTTCACAAATAAGGCAGGATACGAATCTCCATATTTTAAACTGTTGGGCGGAGAAGAAGCCCCGGCGATAGATGTTTTAAGAGGGTTAATGTCAGAGAACTCTCTTATGCAGATAGCAAGCCCCTTAACAGAGCTTGGCGGAGCTGTATGGGGTGAAAGCAATATCAAAGCGTTCGAGGCCGAAGTTTATGTACAAAAACAGATCGCCAAAGGCGCACAGATACAGATTGAACTTCTCGGAGCAGCCCTTATCAGGGCCGGTGAAATGCAAAGACAGGGAAGACTCCCAAGCTATATGGAAGTTGACAAAGGCATGCTTATTATCAACCGCAAAGGAACTGACATAAAAGTCATGACTTTAGCTGGGCTTGTTAATGAAGTTGGGCGGGACCTCCTAGGTAAGAACGTACGTGTATCAGAGGTTGCCCAGGATGTCAGGGTGGAGGCGGCCAATAGATTGCGCGAACTTGCCAGAAAAGTTACCGATACCGAAAGAAAAGCAAAAACAAACGAACTCGCCAATATGGTTGAAAGCGGTCTTACGGTCAACTACTTCCGAATGGCGGATGAAAATGCCGGCGCCAAAGGCATGCTGGACGTGGATAACATGGAAATCCAGATAAATGTAGACAACCAGGCGGATGCAGTCAGTTCAATTGTTCACGAATCGATGGGGCTTCTAATCGGCAACCATAAATCAATAGCGGATCTTGAAAAAATGCTGGACGAGAAAAATTATGACGGCGCCGCAGCATTGCTTACAAATGCCGAAACAAGGTTTTATGCCGGAAAAAACGGAGAAGTCATTCTTCTTTCAGCGCTTACTAAAGATGAGCGAAACGAACTTATAAGGGATTACCGCGCTAATAATGAAACGACCATGATTTTCGAGAATTTCAACTTGCCTCTTATTGAAAATTTAGGAGAGCTTACCGAAGGCATACGAGACAAAATTATCGCGGCCAGTAACGAGATACGCGAGCTCCAAAAAGCGCAGCCTGTAAAAAGCAGGAGCGCTCTTCTGCAGGCAAAGAAGAATTTGCTCAGGAGTCTGGAAATTATTGCGGAAATGCAGAAAAACCTTATGGCGCAGGGCATTATACAGGTAGACCTAAAGGCCAATAATGTCAACATTGACTACAATAGATTTACTGACAAAAATTATGCCGAGGCAGGCTATACATTTGATAACGATTATATATTCATGACGAATAATGTGCCGTATCAAAAGGTCAGATATTCCTTGTATGCATCGATTGTTCAGGTGGGCCAGGATGTATTAGAAAGCGTAAGAAGGATATACGGACCTACTCAGAATTATAATTCGCAGGAATTTAGAGAAGCATTTAGTAAGTATATCGATTTTTTAGTGGAAAGAGGTATTGGGGCCGATATATTCGGTAAAACCGATACTAAAGGCCTTGACGATGATAGAAGAAGGAATTTCTGGGGCTTTTTCAGATATTGCGTGAACAAGGATCCGAATGTTACGCCGGGAGAACATATCGGAAGAATAGTTGGAAGCACTACCAGGGGAGATCAAGGGAAAGCCCATGAAATGCTTATTGAATCAACCTTTGGCGATCTTGTTGATATTTTTGTCCAGGAAAAAGTTATTACAAGCGGCAAAGGACGGGGGATTCTCTGGGATATTAACCCTAACGGCTGGCTTGCGACATATTCATCCTCATTAAATAAAGTTATAAAAGGCGTTAGGGCCGCAGGTATTACAGAAGAGAGGCTTAGCG
>JBFZAV010000052.1:0-6246 GCA_041308745.1 Candidatus Omnitrophota bacterium
ACCAGCTTAAGGCGATAAAGGAAACGACCAAAAAGATAGCGGAGAGAGGCATCCCGGAGTGGATAGACGTTTCCAAGGAAAACCTTTCTCTTATGGTGAAAAGGCTTCCGGCTAGAAAAGACGCGGGCACTGAGATACAAGAAAGCCTCATCATCGAGTTATATTCGAAGTAAGGAGTTAAAAATACTAAATCCTAAACACTAAACTCTAAAACAAAGGAGAAAAATCGTGATAATTAACGAATCTAATTTTAAAAGTGAAGTGCTGGAATCTAAAATACCGGTATTGGTTGATTTCTGGGCCGAGTGGTGCGGGCCCTGCAGAATGCTGGCGCCGGTTATTGAGGAATTATCTAAGGAATTTGACGGGAAAGTGAAAGTTTGCAAAGTCAATGTGGACGAAGCGCAAAAAATGGCTTCAGATTACAGGATCATGAGCATACCTACCATTATCATTTTTAAGGAAGGAAAAGAAGTTGCGAGGATGGTAGGCGTTATTCCGAAAGCCGATATCACCGCAAAACTTAATGCCCAACTTTAAGTTTCGTACTATCGAACTATCGTACTATCGTATATCGTGCTTTTGATATACGACATACGCTATACGATAGTTCGAACTTTTCGTTTCCCGCCATCACCTCATATTCTTGTGACATTGTGGCCTTGTGACCTTGCGACCTTGTATAAGTTGACATAAAACAAACCCCCATGTTAGAATAACCGCTCAACTGGTGTCTTATAATTATTAAAAATATTAATAGGAGCACGAAAAGTGGAAAACCTTAAGTATTCTGCGCTTAGCAATATTGTTAACAAGTTTGCCGGCAAAAAAATTATGGTAATAGGGGATCTCATGCTGGATCAGTTTATATGGGGAGGCGTTTCAAGAATTTCCCCCGAGGCCCCCGTTCCGGTTGTTAAAGTTGAAAACGAAGACTATATGCCGGGTGGCGCGTGTAATGTGGCTAACAATTTGGCGAAACTCGGCGCTAAAGTATATCTTGTAGGCGTTATAGGCAATGATTCGAGGGCCGGCATACTTAAAAATCTCCTTATTGAGAGAGAGGTAAATATAGACGGTGTTATTGTCGACGAGAGTCGCCCCACCATCCAGAAAACCAGGATTATAGCCAAGCACAGGCATCAGCATGTTGTTCGCATAGATTGGGAAGACGGGAACAAACTTGACAGAAATATTCTAAATAAGATCGTTGACTATGTAAGAGAAAATGTAAAAAATGTTGACGGCATTATTATTGAAGATTACGGAAAGGGTCTCATTTCTCCGAGCCTTATCAAAGAGGCAGTAAGCTCGGCAAAAAAATACAATAAAACGGTTTCTGTTGATCCCAAAGAGGAACACTTTTCTTATTACAAAGGCGTCAGCGCGATAACCCCCAATCATAATGAGGCTGAAAAAGGCGCCGGGTTTAAGATAAAGGACGATGAAGACCTTCTGAAAGCCGGGAATAAAATGCTCGCTAAGCTCAAAGCCGAGGTTGTTCTAATTACTCTTGGAGAGCGCGGGATGATGGTGTTTGAAGAGAAGAAAAAACCGTGTCATATTCCCACTGTTGCGCAGGAAGTTTTTGACGTTTCAGGCGCGGGAGACACCGTAATTGCGGTTTATACGTTAGCGGTTGTTTCGGGCGCGTCAGCCACTCGGGCGGCATATATTGCCAACTGCGCCGCCGGAATAGTTGTCGGAAAAATAGGCACCGCTTCCGCGGATAGAAAAGAAATTCTTGATGGTCTCAGAAAATTAAACGGGAAGGTAGGGATATGAAAGTCGTTGCTGTTATACCGGCGAGATGGCATTCTACCAGATTAAAAGGAAAAATTTTGGCGGATATTAACGGTAAGCCCATGGTTCAGCACGTGTGGGAAAAAGTTAAAAAAGCGCATCTTATTGATGATGTTATTATTGCCGTTGACAAGGAAAGGGTTAAAAAAAGAGTGGAAGCGTTTGGCGCCAAGGCTGTTCTAACATCGCCCGAACAGCCGTCAGGCAGCGATAGAATCGCCGAAGTTGTGAATTCGATGGATGCGGATATAGTGATCAATGTTCAGGCGGACGAGCCCTTAATTCATCCGCTGATGATTGATGAGCTTGCCCAGGTTTTTGAATATGAACCGAAGGTCCAGATGGCGACGCTTATTAAGAGGATTCACAGAGTGGAAGAGGTTAATGATCCTAATGTTGTTAAAGTTGTGGTTGATAGAAAAGGTTTTGCCCTGTACTTTTCAAGAAGCCCCATCCCAAGCATTGCGAGAAGGCTTGAGGAAAACGGTAAAATGCATACTGAGGTTGATATTTCGAACAGGTATTTTAAACATATTGGCCTTTATTCTTACACAAAAGATTTTCTTTTTACTTTTACAAATCTGCCGAAATCAACCCTGGAGCAGGAGGAAAAGCTCGAACAGCTGAGAGTTCTTGAACACGGTTATAGGATTAAAACCATTGAGACGCGTTTTGACACGGTCAGTGTTGATACGCAGGAAGACTTGGATTATGTGAGGGAACTCATGAAAAATGGAAAGATGGGCCAGGAAGAGGCTATATGAAAAAAACACAGGTAAAAATAAAAAATATTTTAATTGGACAGGGGGCGAGCCTTGCGCTTATCGCAGGTCCCTGCGTAATCGAGACAAGGGAAAGCACTATTGAACACGCCAAGAGAATAAAGGAAATAGCCGATAAGTGCAAAGTCCCGTTTATTTTTAAGGCCAGCTATGATAAGGCAAACAGAAGCTCGGTAAGTTCTTATAGAGGGCCCGGCATTGACAGGGGGCTTGATATTCTTAATGAGGTGAAGTCTCGGGTAAAAGTTCCTGTTCTTAGCGATGTGCACGAAGTGAGAGAAGTAAAAAAAGCGGCAGAAGTTTTAGATGTGATACAGATACCCGCTTTCTTATGCAGGCAGACCGATCTTTTGGTTGAGGCCGGAAGAACCGGGAAACCGGTGAATGTGAAAAAGGGGCAGTTTATGTCGCCCAGGGAAATGATAAACGTTGTTGATAAGGTTAGGTCTACCGGAAACAAAAATATTTTACTGACAGAAAGAGGCACCAGTTTCGGATATAACATGCTCATAAACGATTTTCGTTCAATTGTAATTATGGCCGAAACAACGGGATGCCCCATTGTATATGACGCCACACATTCGGTTCAGATGCCGGGCGGAGGAGGGACTAAAAGCGGCGGCGCGCCAGAATTTATTTTTCCTCTATCAAAGGCGGCTGTTGCCTCGGGCGCGGATGCTTTATTTGTTGAGGTCCATAAAAATCCGAAGAAGGCGATGAGCGACGGCGCTAATATGCTGAATTTAAGGGATTTAGAACTTTATTTAAATACAATTAAAAAAATAGAGAAGGCGGTAAGACAATAATGAGTATTTCCAGGGCTAAAAAGGTTCTAGTAAACGAGAGCGAAGCCATCGCAAAGGTCGCCAAAAAAATCAATAAAAATTTTGGAAAAATAATTTTATTTTTAGCAAGAGTCAAAGGCAGGGTTATTGTGACTGGCATGGGGAAGCCGGGCTTTATCGCGCAAAAAGTATCCGCTACAATGGCTTCCACGGGAACCCCGTCGCTTTACCTGCATCCTGCCGAGGCTTTACACGGGGATTTGGGCAGAGTCACGAAAAGTGACGCAATAATCGCATTTTCGAATTCAGGCGAGACCGAAGAGATCATAAAGCTTCTGCCTATAATAAAAAAAATCGGGGCAAAACTTATTTCAGTAACAGGAAACGCGAAATCCACTTTAGCGAAAAACAGCGACTTTGTCATAGACAGTTCCGTGGATAAGGAAGCGTGTCCGATGGGGCTTGCGCCTACAACATCCACTACTGTTATGCTGGCTTTGGGCGATGCCCTGGCCATTGCCCTTTTGGAAAAAAAGAACTTTAAAGCAAAAGATTTCGCGCTTTTCCATCCGGGCGGGGCCTTAGGGAAAAGGCTTATTCTTAAGGTTGAAGACATAATGCGTAAGAAGGCAAATACGCCGATTGTCGGGAAAACAATGAAAGTAAAAGATGTGCTTTTAAAAATCACCAAAATGAGGGCGGGAAGCGCGAGCATTGTCGATAGTAAGGGCAAACTCATCGGAATATTTACCGACGGAGATCTAAGGAGACATTTTGAAAAAGGGGAAAACCTTTTTGACGCTAAAGTGTGCGATGTTATGACTTCTTCTCCGACAACGATAACACAGGATCGCCTTGCGGCAGAGGCGTTTGAAGTTTTAAGAGACAAACAGATTGACGAGCTTCCGGTAGTTGACAATAAGGGGAGGGTCATGGGGGTTCTCGACGTACAGGATATTTTAAAAGCCGGACTTGTTTAGTTGTAAGTCTGAAAAAAGCCGACGAGATGTTGGAATAAAGTTTGTTTGGAGAGGGACGGTTCTCGAAGCATGGAATAAGTGAGGGCAAAGAGAACCGTCCCTTCAGAAAAATGCAGATAACCATTTTTTGCGAGGGGAGCTAATACAAGATGCAGAAAGACTTATCAAGCAAATATTCCGAGGATGTAATTGAAAGAGCTAAAAAAATTAAACTTCTTGTTATGGATGTTGACGGGGTTTTAACCGACGGCAGAATAATTTTAGGCAATTACGGAGACGAGATAAAGAATTTTGATGTTAACGACGGTCTCGGCATTATGCTTGTAAGAAAGTCCGGTATTAAAACGGTAATATTGACGGCTAAAGCTTCCAGGGTGGTTACTAAAAGGGCCAAAGACCTTAAAATTGATAAAGTTTATCATAATTTTCACTACAAAATAAAAGCGCTGGAGATGATCCGTAAAAAATTCAAAATGAATGACGACGCAATTTGTTTTGTGGGTGACGATGTTATAGATATTCCCGTTCTTAAGAGAATAGGGCTTGCGGTAAGCCCGCCTAATGCCATGATCGATGTGAAAGAATTTGCGCATTTTATTACGGAAAAGCCCGGAGGAAGGGGCGCCGTAAGGGAAGTCTGCGATCTTCTTTTAAAGGCCCAGGGCAAATGGGCGGAGATAACAAAACCATACTACGAATAATGTTTACAATAAAAATAACTTCACAATTTAATAGCGCCCATAACTTAAGAGGCTATAAGGGCAAATGCGAGGAACTTCACGGCCACAACTGGAAGGTTGAGGTCAGGGCCTCGTCGAAGGAACTCGATAATTTGGGCATGGTCATTGATTTTAAGGAACTCAAAAGTCTTTTGATGGAAATTTTGGATGGTCTTGATCACAAGTATCTTAATAATATCGAATATTTTAAAAATGTAAATCCCACATCGGAAAATATTGCAAAATTTGTTTATGATAAGATAGTTGTCGCAAAACCGGGTGTGAATATTCTAGATGTAACCGTTTGGGAAACAGACACCTCATCAGCAACTTATTCTAAATAATGAAAAAAGCGGTGGTTTTACTATCCGGAGGCATGGATTCACTAGTTACGTTTTATTACGCAAAACGTAATTATGAGTGCCATGCTTTAATTTTTAATTATGGGCAAAGGGCCCTTAGGGAAATTGAGTGCGCAAAAAAAATAGCAGAAAGCGCCTCCAGCAAATATTATGTTCTGGATATTTCAATGCCGTGGAAGGGAAGCGCTCTTTTAGATGAAACAATGGAAATTCCGGAAGGAAAAGTTTCAATTAAGGGGAAGAAAATACCGGAGACTTATGTTCCCGCGAGAAATATTATTTTTTTAAGTTTTGGTGTTTCATTTGCGGAAGCGATAGATGCTGATGCTGTTTTTATAGGGGCTCACCAGCTTGATTTTTCAAATTATCCGGATTGCAGAAGTTCATTTTTTGATAGATTCAGAGACACAATTAAAGAGGGCACAAAAAGAGGGCATGAGGGTAAAGGGATAAAAATAGTAACGCCCATAATCGATATGACAAAAAAAGAGATAGTTAAGTTAGGCATAGAAATGGGCGTTCCTTTTGAACACACATGGTCATGCTATAAGAACGATTTTCCTCCCTGTGGAACATGTGAGTCGTGTCTTTTTAGGATAAAAGCCTTTGAAGAAGCCGGGGTAGCTGATCCGGCCTTAAAGAATTAGAGTTTTGTATATAGATTGGTCGTATGTCGTACCATCGTATGTCGAGAACGAAATACGATAGTACGATAGACGATATACAAGGTAATTGGCTTTGCGACTTTTTGAATATGGATGCTAAAGTATCGGAAATATTTTTATCTTATCAGGGCGAAGGCCCGTTTGTGGGAA
>JBFZAV010000053.1:0-2640 GCA_041308745.1 Candidatus Omnitrophota bacterium
ATCCATGAAAATGAATGAAATAATTGAGAGGGCAAGAAACGCCGCGAAAGAGCTCGCGATTTTAAGCGCGGAGAAAAAGAATGAAGCTCTTCTTGTTATGGCAGAGATGCTTTCTACGGAAGCTGAAAAAATAAAAAAGGCTAATCAGATCGATATAAAAAACGCTGAAGAAAGCGGAAAAAATGCTGCCTTTGTTGATAGGCTTAGACTTACAGACGCCAGGATCAAAGGTATGGCGGATATGTTTAAAAAAGTCGCCGAGCTGGATGATCCTATAGGAAAAATTATTGAAAAAACTATAAGACCCAACGGTCTAGTAATCGAGAAGGTTCGTGTTCCAATAGGTGTTATAGGTATTATTTACGAGTCGAGGCCGAATGTCACGGCCGATTGTGTAAGCCTGTGTTTAAAAAGCGGTAACGCGGTAATTTTACGGGGCGGCAGTGATGCGATAAATTCCAATAAGGCCATTTATGATGCTCTTAATAAAGCGGCTTGTGCGACTTCTCTGGTCCAGGGGGCATTTACACTGGTCGAAGATACGTCACGCGAGCTCATTGATGATATGCTTAAGGCTGTCGGGGGAATTGATCTAATAATACCGAGAGGCGGAGAAGACCTTATAAAAAGAGTTGTGGAAAAAAGCAGAGTTCCTGTGATTAAGCATTACAACGGGATTTGTCATGTGTATGTGGATAAGGATGCAGACCTTAAGATGGCGCTGGATGTCTCGTATAATGCTAAAGTTCAGAGGCCGGGGGTCTGCAATGCCATGGAGACAATGCTTGTAAATAGGGAAATTGCAAAAGAGTTTCTGTCTATTGCGGGACGGAAACTAAAGTCAGCCAATGTGAAAATAAAAGGCTGTAACGAGACCAAAAAGATAATTGATGGCATTAGTGATGTCACCGAGCGGGATTTTTTTACCGAATATAACGATCTGATTCTCAATATAAAGGTTGTAAAAGATTTAGATGAAGCCATTCGGCATATAGCGAAATATGGGTCAGCCCATTCGGACGCGATTATTACCGAGAATGCGAAAACCGCTTTGGAGTTTGTGAAAAGAGTTGATTCATCCGCCGTTTTTGTCAACGCTTCAACGAGGTTTAACGACGGCGGGGAGTTTGGAAAAGGCGCAGAAATAGGTATAAGCACGGATAAGATTCATGCCCGCGGCCCCATGGGACTTGAAGAACTTACTATTTACAAATACGTAGTTCACGGAACCGGGCAGGTAAGAGAGTAATAAACGTGAAGTTAGAAGTCAGAAGTGGGAAGTGGGATCTACAAACTTCTTGACCCTTGACCCATGCCCCTTAATCTTGTGGCCTTGTGGCTTTGCGACCTTGAGACCTTTAGCATGAAGATAGGTATATTCGGCGGCACATTTAATCCAATACACGTTGGGCATCTTGAGCTTGCTCAAGAATGCTGGCACAAGCTCACTTTGGACAAAGTTGTATTTGTTCCGGCTCATATTCCTCCGCATAAAGACGTAGAAGGCGATTGTCCCAGTTCTGATAGATTGAACATGGTTCGCCTGGCCCTGGAAGGCGACTCCAGATTTGAAATATCCACGTATGAGATTGATAAAAAAGAGGTTTCCTATTCGATTGACACAATCAAACACTTTAAAGAAAAATACGGCACTGGCACGGAACTTTACTTTTTAATAGGATCCGACTGGATAAAGGAACTCTCGACCTGGAAAGATATCGACAAAATACTTGAGGAAGTGACTTTCGTGGCGGTGAATAGGCCGGGGTTTGAAGGAAAAACTGAATACAAAAACAAAGTCAAAGAAATATTTATACCAGGCATAGATGTTTCATCAAGCGATATAAGGAAGAGGGTTAAAGAAAAAAAGCCGATAGATTTTCTTGTTCCCGCAAAGGTTGTCGCATATATTCGCAATAAGGGGCTGTATAGATAACGCGTCTATCGTCTAGCGTACTATCGTATATCGATCGCGATAGTACGATATACGATAGTACAATAGTACGAATCAATCCCGTTCTTGACTTTTACATTAAGAGCTGATAAACTTAACGCACGTATAATTATTACTAATAATAGGGAGGTTTCGAATGGCAGAGGGATATTGTGTAAAATGCAAAGCAAAGAAAGAAATGAAAGATGCAAAAGAAGTTACCATGAAAAATGGTAGAAAAGCAATGAAGGGCAAATGCCCGACTTGCGGCACAGGTATGTACAAAATACTTGGAAAATAGTTTTAAATAGAAAATATAAATAGGTGAAAAAGATCTCAACAAGGGATAGGGCCTTAAAGATCGCGGAACTCGCGGCGGATAAAAAAGGCCGGGATATAGTTTTAATGGATATGCGCAAACAATCGAGTATTTGCGATTGGTTTATTATTGTTAGCGCAACTTCATCCCGCGGCATAAATGCCATTTCCAGAAATATCCAGGAAGTCTTGCATAAAGAGAAAGTGTTTCCCTATAACGTTGAAGGGGAAAATAATCCTCATTGGACGCTTTTGGATTACGAGGATGTAATTGTGCATGTTTTTCATGAGGATATAAGAGAATTTTACGGCCTGGAAACCTTATGGGCGTCTAGCCCTAAAGAGAATTTTGACGAGCGATGCTTAACAAAGATATCTCACAAGCAGTT
>JBFZAV010000054.1:0-4988 GCA_041308745.1 Candidatus Omnitrophota bacterium
TACAAGAACTTTTCCCGTCGAATGATAAGATTTCCCGTTTTTATAAACTTCTTTTGTCTTGAGTCTAAAATTTTCCCACCCGGAATCATAACTTACGCTTTCATCAAAAACCACTCCCCTAATCACAACGTCACTACCCGCTAATGATGAAAAAAAAGATATATCATTTCTGCCGGGGGTAAAATCAACGCTATACCTGAAAAAGCCAAGAGTAAAAAATATTAAGGACACCAAAAACACAAAAAGATTGTTAAACTTAAAAAGAAGGAAGCACAAGACAAACAGGAATATAAGAAGGAAAAAGATGTGGTAATTGGAAATTGTGCCGATAAAAATTTTCCCTGTAGTAACCCCAAGAAGAAAACACAAAGCTGTAATAGTGACGCTATACTTCATAAAAAATCTAAATTTTTATATATTTCTTCATTTTTTTTAGCCTTTCGGGGCCGATGCCCTTAACATTAAGAAGGTCTTCAAGAGATGCAAAAAGACCGTTTTTCTCGCGATATTCGATTATTCTCCTCGCGTAGCTTACACCTATACCGGGAATTTTTTTTATCTCAAAAATATCTGCCTTATTTACATCAATTTTTGTTTCGCGTTCAATTTTTCGGGCCAAGCAGTTAAAATCGCTTTTTAAATAACAGGCGCCGACACCGCATTTATCAACAAAATATATCTTCGCCGAAATTGCCGTAAAAATAAGCGCTAAAAATAAATAAACCACCTTCTCCTCTTTCAATAAAAGCATAATAAAATTATCAATCATTATTGATTTTTTGTCAATTATAATTTTCTTTTTTATCAAATCTGTGCTTAATAAAAAACCGCTTTTACCGGTTTTAAAGTTCTCCGCAAAAACGGCTTTAAAATTTATTCCGTTGGTATTCAATTCTTAAAGAACAAATAATGCTATTCTCACACAACAATATTTACCAGTTTTTCCGGGATTATGATCCATTTTTTAATTTGTTTATCCTTTATCCACTGGTTAATTTTTTCATCCGCTAGAACTATCTTTTTTATATCCTCTTCTTTGATGCCTCTTGTCATCTCTATAGTGCCTCTTAGCTTACCCATAACCTGTACCGGAACTACAACAGTATCCGTAATAAGCATATCTTCTCTGTATTTGGGCCAGGAGGCCTTAAAAACACTTTTCTCCCCGCCTTGCCTTTCCCACATTTCCTCCGAAATATGCGGAACAAACGGCCCGAGAAGTAGTGTCGTATTCCTTATAACCTCGCCTAAAACATTTTTGCCGAAACAAGAGCGCCCTTTTTCATTTATTAAGGCATATGCCTCGTTTATAAGCTCCATTACGGCGCTTATGGCGGTATTAAAATGAAATGCCCCATCAATATCATCTGTAACCTTTTTTATTGTCTGGTGCATTTTTCTTAAAATCGCATCTTTCGCTTCCTGGTTCGAAGCTTCTTCTTTAGCCTCACTATAAATATCCAGAAGGCCCCAGACTCTTTTTAAAAATCTGTTCGCGCCCTCAACGCCCCTGTCTGACCACTCCGCGTCTTTTTCCGGAGGGCCTATAAACAAAGTGTAGAGTCTCACTGTATCGGCCCCAAAACTCTCTATTAAACCGTCAGGGCTTACAACGTTCCCTTTGGACTTCGACATCTTTGCGCCGTCTTTAACGATCATCCCTTGAGTAAAAAGGCGCTTAAAAGGCTCATCAAACGATATATAACCTAAATCGTAAATAACCTTAGTGATAAATCTGGAATATAGTAGGTGCAGAATCGCGTGCTCGACTCCGCCTATGTACTGGTCAACAGGGAGCCAGCTGTTAACATCATGAGAGTCAAACGGTTTATCGGTCATTTTGGGGGAAATATACCTTAAAAAATACCAGCTTGAATCCACAAACGTATCCATGGTGTCTATTTCACGCCTGGCTTTTCCGCCGCATTTTGGACATGTGGTGCTAACAAATTCTTTAGCGCTTTTTAGCGGCGACTCGCCTGTCGGACGGAACTCAACACCTTCCGGGAGAAGAACAGGAAGGTCTTTTTCGGGAACCGGCACTATGCCGCATTTATCGCAGTAAATCATGGGTATGGGCGCACCCCAGTACCTTTGCCTTGAAATAAGCCAGTCCCTAAGCCTAAAATGCACCGATCTTTTTCCTATTTTCTGTTTTTCCATGTAATCGGCTATTTTTTCCTTGGCTTTAACACTGCTCATTCCATTAAACTCGCCCGACGAAACAAGAACACCTTCTTCTTCATAGGCAGATGTCATTTTGGATGCTTCCAGGTGCTCTTTCGGGTTATCGATAACGACTTCCATCGGAAGACCGTATTTTTTAGCAAATTCGAAATCTCTCTGGTCGTGGGCCGGAACAGCCATAACCGCGCCCGTACCGTACTCCATAAGAACATAATCGGCTATCCAGAGCGGTATTTTCTTTCCGTTAATTTTATTGATAACATATTGGCCCGTAAAAATGCCTTTTTTATCAGTCCCGGTCTGTCCTCTTTCTATTTTGGATTCATTACGGATTTCAGAGATAAATTTCATTATTTTCGCTTTATCGGGGCTCCCTTCAATAAGCTCTTCAACCATTGCGTGTTCAGGCGCCAAAACCATGTAGGTACAGCCGAAAATTGTATCAACTCTTGTGGTAAAACAGGTGAGGCTTTTTTCCGAAGACGCTAATGGAAACTCTATATTAACCCCCTCGCTTCTCCCTATCCAGTTTTTCTGCATTATTTTTACTTTTTCGGGCCATTCTTCGAGTTTTTCAATATCGTTTAAAAGCCTCTGGGCATAATCCGTAATTTTAAAAAACCACTGCTCAAGCTCTTTCTGCTCGACTTCGGTATCACACCTTTCGCATCCGCCGTTAACCACCTGCTCGTTCGCAAGAACCGTATTACACGACGGGCACCAGTTAACAAAAGCCTTCTTTCTGTAGGCCAGGCCCTTCTCGTAAAGCTTTAAAAATATCCACTGGGTCCACTTGTAATAATCGGGAAGGCACGATGTAACTTCTCTATCCCAATCATATAAAACTCCCCACGAATTAAGCTGTTTTTTCATCCTGGATATGTTGTTTAAAGTGGATTCTTTAGGATGGATGCCGCCCTTAATTGCGGCGTTTTCTGCGGGAAGACCGAAAGCGTCCCACCCCATGGGGGTAAGAACATTTAAGCCCTTCATCATTTTGTACCGGGCAACAACGTCTCCGATAATATAGTTCCTGCCGTGCCCGACATGTAAAGCCGCCGAAGGATAAGGAAACATCATGAGACAATAATACTTATTTTTGCAGTCCTTGATATCTACCTTAAAAAGGCCGTTTTTTTGCCAGGCTTCCTGCCACTTCGCGTCTATTTCTGTAAAATTATACTCTTTCATTATTACCTATAAAGTTTCGTCCATTTTCTGGGGGATCGTTTTTTCCACGAGGCCCTATGATACGCATAGCTCCCTATTAAGGGCACAACTGTCGTAGCCTCGGCGTAAATCATCTGCTCGTAAGTTGTATCCACTTTTCCCCAGCTTGAGGCTTCTTTTAACGTAGAACTTGAACACGCCCCGTCACGGACATCCGCAACGGTAATCTGGACCGCATACTTATGCATGTCCACTTCTTTACCCAGAACCTCCGCGCAAACTACGGTATCCTGTAAAAAATTCTTCGGCACGCCTCCGCCGATAATAAAAATACCCGAACTTTTTGCTTTCATCTTTATCTTTGTAAGTTCAAGAAAATCTTTAACCGAATCTATCGACAAATGCTTCTCGGGGTTATTCCACTGGTGAAGCACAAGGCCAAATCCCGCGCTTGAATCTGAAAATGCCGGGCAAAAAATCGGCACACCTTTTTCATATGCCGTCTGGATAAGGGAATTCTTTTTCTTTGAGTGTTTTTTTAGGTACTTGCCCATTTCATAAATAAATTCCCTCGAGGAGTAAGGTCTTTTTTCCAGAGAATTCGCTATTTTTGCGATCGTCTTATCGCATACCTGGAGCTCTTCCTCGTCAATAAAAGTATCATATATCCTGTCCACATACAGGTCCCTTAATTTATTGTCATCTATGCTGCTTGTCCCCTTATAATGTTTAAAACCCAGCGCCTCAAAAAAATCCATATCCACAATGCTCGCGCCTGTGGCGACTATTGCGTCTATCATATTATTCTCGACCATATCAACATAAACCTGCATGCAGCCCGCGGCGCTTGTGCTTCCCGCAAGCGAAAGAAAAGTCGTACAGTCTTTGTCTTTCAGCATCATATCGAATATTTCCGCTCCTCTGGCAAGGTCTCTGGCACTGAAAGACATGTCTTTCATAGAGTTTATTATTTTTGTGGAATCAAAACTTTTAATGTCAATATGTTTTACTGTACTTTTAAGCAGATCTTTTTTCTTCATTTCTCTTTTCCTTTTTTTCAGATTTATAATTTTATTTTTTTACTTTTGCGTTTTTAAATATGTAGCTTAAAAAAGTGTAGACAAGCTTCGCGGCTATAAAGTCTGAAGTCTTATTATACCTAGTTGGGCAGAGCTCCACAACATCAAAACCCACTACATTCCTGTGCTCGCTTAAAAACTTTAATAGCCCCGTAACTTCATACCAGGAAAGCCCTCCCGGTTCGGGTGTGCCTGTTGAAGGAAGTATTGAAGGGTCAAATACATCTAAATCTATCGTGACGTATACATTTTTGGAAAGCTTGTTAACCGCTTTTTTAATCCATTCTGTCCGGCCCACAATATCTTTTGCGAAAAAGACATTTTTCGTGTCCATACTTTCTTTTTCTTCCACACTCATGCTCCTTATACCCGCCTGCACAAATTTTGTCTTTTCTTTAACCCTGGCCATAACACAAGCGTGGTTAAATTTGCTTTTCTCATATTCATCGCGAAGATCTGAATGGGCATCGAGCTGAAGAACAGAAAGATTTTTAAAGGCGTCATTGTGGGCGCTAACGGAACCGACAGATACCGAGTGCTCCCCTCCCAGAA
>JBFZAV010000055.1:0-4747 GCA_041308745.1 Candidatus Omnitrophota bacterium
TTCGGACTGGCGTCTGTCGCTAAAAGTTTCAAACTTTCTATTAAAGTGATGTAAAGCTCGCTATTTACATCGTAATCCTTGGTAACTACGTCTACTAATTCTATAAAATAATTCGCATATGTCAACCTTTGAATATCTTTTCTTATCGGAAGAAAAAAATCCATGGTCTCGCATCTTGTAATGAGATCCATTGATCTTTTCTTCTTGTAGAACGTAAGATTACAGTTTGTAAATATTTCAAAGTTCCCGGCGAACTGCGGGTACGGGTCTCTGGCGCCCTTTAAAACCCCTCTTATTTTCCCAAATTCCTTGGTAAAAGCAACAAGAATATAGCTGGTTTCTCTTAAAAAATATTTTCTCAGTATAACGCCTTCAGCAGTAAGTGATGACATAAAAAGCAGCTTGTCCCCTTGTCCTTACTCAATTATTGTCTTTTCTTCATTGTAATACGGCGTTACAAAACCTCCCGAGATTATGAGCTTCATGCCGTCTTCGACGCTCATTTTTAAATAGCGAACCTCTTCCTGCGGAACAACAATAAAAAGTCCGCTTGTAGGGTTAGGCGTAGTCGGAACAAAAACATTTACAGCGCCCTTTTCAAACTGGCCTTTAAGCTCGCCTCTTGTAATCCCGGTCGTAAAACCTAACGAGTACAGCCCTTTTCTGGGATATTCAACAAGCACAACCTCTTTAAATATCGTTTTGCCATGGCCGATAACTGCCGAAGAAATTTGTTTTACCGCATTATATACATTTCCCATGATCGGGACCATAATAAGAATCTGTTCCCCCCAGCTGAAAAATCTTCTAATGATGATTATCCTGGCGGCCCAGCCGATAAGAGTTATAATAAAAATAACCGCGATAAAAATCAGCGTTTTAGCGACATACACATTTTCCACACCCATCGGGATAATTATTTTTAATAAAGGGCTAAGCACAATATTATTGAGCTTCACAACAAGAAACTTAACCACAGCGATCGTTACCGTTATCGGCAAAATAATAACTATACCGTTAACGAATCCAATAATAAAATTGTTCCACGCTCTTTTTCTCATAACAGCACCTGAAAAATTAACAATGTTAACAAAGCCCCGATTATAGCGCCCGCTATAACCTCCCATAAATTATGAACTTTGCTTACTATCCGGCTTCTTGCAACCAGTACCGCCAGTATAAAAACCGCAAAAGAAATTCCCGCGCTTGCGGAAAGCAGGCTTACCGCCACCCATATCGAAAAAGCCACCGCGGAATGACCGCTCGGCATTCCGCCCCTTAAAAGATGTTCCTCATGCCTTAAAACTTTGACAAAAATAACAACCCCAACCACTATAAAAAGGGCAATCAAAGTAACATGCCACGGCGACTGGGTTATCTTATCGAAATTCCCCTGAAAAGTCCATCGGAGTTTATCGTAAAAAAGAAGGTACCCCGCGATAACGGCGTTAACAACGCTTATAAAAACCGCCCCGGCCGCGACATCTTTCGAGATCTTGGCAAGCGGATGATATTCGTCATGTATCAGATCTATGGCATGTTCAATTGCCGAATTAAAAAGTTCCGCGACCAGCACAAAACTTATCGCAAAACAGAGGTGTATGAATTCTTCGGCTTCAAGATGAAAATAAATGCCCGAAACTATAACCAGAAGTCCGACCGCAAAATGAATCCGCATATTCCGTTCGGACCTTAAAATATGAACAAGCCCCTCAAGAGCCACTTTAAAACTGTTCAAGATTCCTTTGTCATAAATATCTTTTGTTTTTCTGGAGTAAGCCATCCTCCATCCTCCTCATTGTCTCACGGCCCTTTGCGGTGATATCTTCAAATCCCTTAAGATGAAGAAGACCGTGAATAACATAAAGCTCGACTTCTTTCATAAAGCTCGTATTATAAATTTTAGAATTCCGGTTTGCCCTGTCAGTTGAAACTACAATGTCGCCAAAAAATTTCTTCCCCGCCCTTTTTTCTTTGTCCTCGAATGCTATAACGTCAGTAGCTTTATTTTTATTCAGGTATCTTTTGTTAAAATACCGGATTTTCTGGCTCGACACAAACTCAATATTAACTTCGGCGTCCGTAAGGCCAAAGTGATTAAAAACCGCTTTCGCTATTCTTCGTATTTTACGGGGATTAATCTTTCTTTTTCTGTTTCTGTTTATCAGATTTATTATTATCGCCATTTGTCTTTAAATCTTCTTTTTCGCCGTTCTTTTTTTCTTCGGGATAGCTTAACCTTGTATGGTATATGCCCTGAAGGATCCTCACGAAACTGTCGGCAATCTTATGCATGTCTTTGAGGGTAAGCTCGCATTCGTCCAATTGTCCGTCTATGAACTTGTTGTTGATTATCTTGCGCACAAGGTTACGTATGCTCGCAGGAGTTGGCTCTTCCAAAGACCTTGACGCGGCCTCCACGGCATCCGCCAAAAGAACAATGGCCGTTTCCTTTGTCTGCGGTCTCGGCCCGGGATACCGGAAATTTTCTTCCGTTACCTGCTCGTCCTTTTCCGCCTTTTCCAGAGCCTTCTGATAAAAGAACGAAATCAAACTGTCCCCGTGGTGCTGCGCTATAAATTCAATGATATTCGAACTTAGCTTGTATTTTTTTGCTTCCTCCACGCCGTCTTTAACATGCTTGGCGATAATCAAAGCGCTCATGCTGGGCGCGAGATTTTTATGTTTCGAGCCTGATCCCATCTCATTTTCGCTGAAATATTCAGCTTTCTGTATTTTACCTATGTCGTGATAGTATGCGCCCACTCTGGCCAGAAGGCTGTTCGCCTCTATGGCGTCGCAGGCGGCCTCCGCCAGGTTTCCCACAGTAATAGAATGATGATATGTGCCGGGCGCCTCAAGCGACAGCTTTTTTAGAGCGGGGTGGTTAAGGTCGGACAGCTCCAAAAGACTTATGTTTGTGGCAACCTTGAAAATATTCTCAAAAAGATGAAGCACGCCCATAACTATAAAACCGGAAATGATTCCGCTTGCAAGACCCCAGAATCCGTCGTTGATTATGGCCGAAAATTCTATCCCGCCGACAAGCCCCATACATGTGATTGCCAGAAACTTAGCTATTCCCACAAGAAAACCGGCCCGTAAAATGTCCGCTCTTTTTCTTGCCTCTTTTACAAACCACATACCCACTATGCCGCCCGTAAAAAGAACAAACATCACATCGATTCTTCCGCCGGTTATTACCCCGATAAAAATACTCACAAGCGTTGTCGCTAAAAAAGCGCTGTAAAAATCCACCAGAAGCATTATCAGCATGCTCATACTTGCAAGCGGGATAAAATAACTCGGCTGGGGCGTGCGTATGATAAAGTCGGAAAGAACAATAATAAAAAGAATCAATACAAGAACAATGGATAACTTTTTAGTGTAATGCAGAAAATTCATACGGTGTATAAACGTTAAATAGATGGTGCCGATAACGCCGAGCATCACAAAAAGGAGCAGAATCCCCACAAAAAACTGCGCGGGGCGTCCTTTCTGGAAAACATTTCTCATGTCCGTTATCTCGGCAACATGGCGCGCGTTTATCCTTGTGCCCTTTTCTACTATGATTTCATTTTTCCTGACAGACCACTGATGATAAACCGGCTTAACTTCTTTTATTTTCCTGTTTTTAAGCTCCTCTGTTTTTTTGAGATCCAGAGATAAATTCGGTCTGGCATTGGCAAGGACTACCGATGAGGCTGCCTGGATTATTTTTCGGTCGGCCTTAATTTTTGTGTTTAGAATCCCGGCTACAGCGCTATTCAAGCTTTTTTCGTCAGATATATTTAATAGATTCTCAAGTTTTCTTCCGATCTCGATTCCGCTTGCATCCTTTGATACGATAACCTCTGAAATATTTTCTGCCTTCAGGCGGGTCATATCCTCCCCGGAAACAATGCCCATGAGAAACAAATCTTTTACGGCATTAAGCGTTTTCTCGCTCAGTTTCCTAGGGCTATAGTAATCAAGTAAAATTTTTATGTTCTTTTCGGGAATTTTATTCGCGCTTATATTTACAAGGTTGGCTACCCTTTCCGCTGCGGGAATTCCTTTAGCTTTTTCCGTTTCGACAGCGATGTAAAAATCCTTTATTTTGGATTCAACTTCATTTTTAACGCTTTCAGAATCTTTTAAAACATAAGGCAGTTTCTTCGCGGCTTCTTTTCGCGCTTTTTCAGTCTTTTCCTCGTCCACTTCCCAGTTGTAGGTAAAATCATAGGGCGCATATACATCCTTAATGGCTATATCTCCCTCATACATACTTCGCTGATACACCTGGGGACTGATAAATATGCTCGATAGGGCCCCCAGAATAAAAACAACGAGAATAAAGACCGAGATTGTCTCTTTTTTGGTCAGGAATCTTTTTAGGCCTTCAACAAATTCTTTTATGTTCATCGTTTTTTACTTAATCCAGTCTTCAGATTTTTTCTTCGTCTCGACTACGGTCTCTTTAACCGCTTCCTTTGCCGGAGTCACACTTACCGTTTCCTCGCCGCCTGAAGTTCTAATACCAAACTCTTCCATATCTACATCAACGCCTATTATGGTTCTTTTGCGGTTTGAAAGATCTCCCGCTGTTTCAAGTTTTTTCCCCATAATATAACCTTCATTGCCCTGGATGCCCTGATCAACCCTTTCCTTTTTAAATGTGTAAACATCAACTCCGGAACATCCGGCAATAAAAAAACTCGCTAGAATAATTAAAGTTACAAATTTATACATATGGTTTTCCTCCTGT
>JBFZAV010000056.1:0-3505 GCA_041308745.1 Candidatus Omnitrophota bacterium
GATAAGGTTAAAGCCGAAGACGCAAGAAGAATGAGAGGCATTAAGAGTGATGCCGTAGCGACATTTGTTACCGAAGATGGAAGAACTATCACATTAACGCTCGAAGAGGTTAAAAAAGGCTGGACGGATAAAAAGCTCAATATTACCGTGAAGGGGTCAATTATTCAGGGTAACACAGTTCTTTTAGCCGGCTCTTCCGTTATAAATAGCGTTATTAACGATTCGCAGGGTAGAATCGCTGCCGAAAATTCTTATGTGGAATCGTCTTCAGCTCCTTCTATCCAGGTAAAAAACAGCATTCTTCTTAATGCTATCGATGCTGAAATAGTCAAAGCTGATAAAGAAATAGTTGCGGATGCTTTTAGGCCCGAAATTAAAGATGAAAGGTTTAATGAAGGGCAAACCAGAATGAGGGCACCGATTGGATATGATCCAAAAGGCGCAAAAATGAACGATATAGTGCTTTTTGGGGATAACGTATATACTTTCCAGCAAATTAGAGATTTACCGTGCGAAAGATCGAAGAACGATACTATCAAAAACAAAATAAGAGTCCAGGTTCTTGTGAAAAACCGCATGGAACAAGCGCTGGATAGTTTTATCGAAAAACTTGCCGAAGAGGGCCAGTTAACCCCGGCTTTTGTCCAGGAAGCGCTCAATTATTACAACGAATCAAAGCTTCAGGCTTCAACGACAAGAACTGAGGTTGTATATCTTTGTAATGTTTTTGCCAAATATGGCGACAAGGATGTTAAGGCTTTGGCAAAACAGGAAAGGAAAGATATGATTCAAGGGAAATACGGTCCAACCGTAGATCCCGACATATATAGAAGAGATTCCGTAAGAGCTATTGCGGAAATCGAACTTACATCTCCTATTGCGAAAGCCGCCGGAGCCGCATATGTGGCGCTGCTTGCGGATCTAACAGGCAAAAAACCGAGTGAGATTACGATAGCTATCGGAAGAGAATCAAGAGTGAGCGGGAAACGCATACAGGACGCTTTTACAGAAGGCGCTGTTAGTCAAGGCGCAAAAGTTATAGACGCCACGAATAGCGGTGAAGTGCTTACTTCAACGCCGTGCATGTATTTTGCTTCCAGGTATTGCTTAACCCAGAAGGGCGAGCCCATCGATGGTGTTATAGAAGTTACAGCAAGCCATCTTCCGGGAGAATCCAATGGTTTAAAACCAACTCAAGGTCCCGTTAATTTTTCATCCAGTGAAATGCAGTTATGGCTGGCTAAAACGCATGAAATGATAGATAAGGGTGTGCCCGGCTTAGAGGTTTCTAAAGAAGCGAAAGAGGCAAATGTTGCAGCCGAAGTCGTACTTACACCTTATCATACACTTCTTATAGCGGCTCTGGAAGGTTCAGACGAGTGGTACAATTATGTTGACGAAGTCTATGCCAAAAAGATGACTCTTAAACAGGCGATTGAGAAAGTATCTCCGAGAGTAAAAAAATATATGGAAACAAATCCATTAGCGTGGATGGAAATTGCGGCAGACTCTGGATATGGTTCAATGGGGCCGATAATAAATCCATTGTTTGTTGCTTTAGCGGCAAAGATAAACGATGTAGGACCAGCGGCGGATTACAGCTTAGCCGTAAAAGACGCTAACCCGAATAATCCGGATAATCTTGTCGCAAAGGAAGGCCAGATTAGGCTTGCGCCGACAGTCGAGACAACAGGCGCAAACTTTGGTATTGCCTTCGATGTCGACGGAGATCGCCTCGCAGTTGTTACAAAACAGGGGCGCATCTTAAGAGGCGACGATATTTCGGCTATTATGGTTAAGGCGATAATCGCCCAGGCGAAGGCGCGGGGTGAAGAGAACCCGGTTGTTGTTGTAAATGTTCTTTGCAGCGACAGACTAAAAAAGGCAATTGTAGACGCCGGCGGCGTAGCGATAGAAAGCGCGGTCGGGTTTAATAAAGTTAAAGAAGCGATGGTTAATCCGTACGATTTATACGTTCAGCAATATCCCAACAGGGCCAATAATCCCGAGATAAAGAAGGATGCTAAGGCGGTAATGGGTGTTGAAATATCCTCACACATAATGTTCAGGGAAAACTTTAACGCGGATGACGCGCTTTTTGCAGTGATGAAACTTATAGGCGTTCTTCGCGATGTCGAGGCCGAGTATAAGGCAAAAAGCAGCCAGATGCCAAAAGATATAATAGACGTAATGAGCGATAATCTTAATGCATCGTTAGGCATAACTGCTGATTATCATACGGGCGAATGGCGTACACCGATGATTTCAAACGACGCAAGGCTTGAAGTGGCCAATGCGATCAAGGATCATTATGTAACGTTGGCTCAAAAGAATCCTGAAAAATATAGAATAAGAAACACGCTTGACGGTATTAAGGTTGATTTTCTTGATAACGGTAATGTTGTAGGTTTCCTCGCTGTAAGGCCGTCGGGCACATCGCCCGAGATGGTTGTTGTGGCGAATTCGATTGTAGGAGAAAACTATTTCAAAAAAATCGTTAATGAATATCTTGAACAAATGAAAAAACACAAAGATAAAATTATTTTAGAAAAGCTGGAACCCGAAGCATATAAAGGAAAAGCGCTCGAGGCAATCAGCAAAAAAGCTCAAGAAGAGGAGCTTGAAGGCGCAGTTGACACAAGAGAGGGCGTTTTCACATATGATCTTAAAAAGACCCAGCCTTATACTTATGGCGCCGCAATAGCAGGCGATGCCGTGATTGACGGGAGTGCCAAGCTTGAACTGATGTTCGAGGAAACCCAAGACGGCATAAGTACCTTTGATATTATGTCCGTTATGGGCACTACCGGTGTTCCTAAAATTGTAAGAGGCAGGGAAAATACGATAATTCTTACCTCTGGCATGGCAAAAGTAATCTATAAACAGGAAGGAAAACCGGCTGTAAAAATTTCACTTACGAAACCGGGCGATGCGGTTACCATACCGGTGGATCTTGCAGAAGAAGTTATCATTGAGCATGAAAAGGGCCAGGAGGAGGCAAAAGTACAGGTAAGATATGAACTTACTGATTCTGAAAAAGTATTATATCTTGTTAACGATGCTGTTTTAAAACACAAGAAAGAAATTGCCCAGATGGGCGCAGTGACTCTTATGATGCCTGAAGAATTTTTCCCGAAACTTCCGGATGGTTCTTTAGCAAGAGGCACGGGTTCCTCTAAATGGCTGGGCGACATTCTAGGAAAAATTACCGGAAATGTAGATATGACAACAGGAAATTCAAATATTAACGTTATGACATATTCCGCAACAAATGGTTTGAGGGATTTGGCGGCAAAAACCAAAATTAACGAAGGCGAAACCGGCATATTAATCGCAACCAAAAATACGATTGAAACAATTGATTATAAAGATAGCGATGTAAAGGCGCTCTTAACCGGCAAAAAAGGAAAGGTGCGCATGCTTTCGTTATCTGACATTGAATATGACGAGGATATCAAGAAAGAAGGTTGGTACTTTAGGGCTGAAGCCGCCATGATGGGATTAT